>JAYRQX010000070.1:0-6445 GCA_041910415.1 Acetobacteraceae bacterium
CGGCGGGCAGACGCTGCTCGACCGGCGCCAGCGCATCCTGCCCGAGCGCCGCCTGACCATCGACCTGCCCGAAGCGGCGCGCCGGCCGGGGCAGGACCTTCGGGTGGAACTGGTCTGATGGCCATCCTCGCGATCGACCAGGGCACCACCTCGACCAAGGCCTAGCTGTGGCGCGACGGCGCCTTCGCGGCGCTCGGCAGCCACGCCCAGCGCCAGATCCTGCCCCGGCCGGGCTGGGTCGAGCACGACCCGGCGGAACTGCTCGGCCATCTCCGCGCGCTGATCGGCAGGGCCGGGCCGGCCGCCGCCATGGGCCTCGCCAACCAGGGCGAGACCGTCATGGCCTGGGACGCGCGGACCCGCCGCCCGCTGCACAACGCCATGGTCTGGCAGGACACCCGCACGCAGGATGCGGTGGACCGGCTGCGCGCCGAGGGGGTCGAGGCGCTGACGCTCGAACGCGCGGGCCTGCCGCTCGACGCCTATTTCTCGGCGACCAAGCTGCGCTGGCTGCTCGACCATGCGGAGGGCGCGCGCGACCTGCTGCGCCAGGGCCGGCTGCGGCTCGGCACCTCGGACGCCTTTTTCATCGACGCGCTGACCGGCATCTGCGCCACCGATCCCTCGACCGCCTCGCGCACCAGCCTCGCCGGGCTGCGCTCCGGGCAATGGGATGCCGATCTGTGCGCCGCCTTCGGCGTGCCCATCGAGGCGCTGCCCGAGATCCGCCCCACCACCGGGGATTTCGGCGTGCTGGACAACGGCACGCCGCTGGTGGCGAGCATCGTCGATCAGCAGGCCGCGCTGTTCGGCCATGGCTGCCACGCGCCGGGCGACCTCAAGATCACCTTCGGCACCGGCGCTTTCGCGCTCGGCCTGACCGGGGCGGCGCCGATGATGGGCGCCGGCCCTGCCCTGCTGCCGACCTGCGCCTGGCAACTGGGCGGACAGGCGCCGGCCTATGCGCTCGATGGCGGCATCCTGACCGTCGGCGCCGCCGTGGAATGGCTGCGCGGCATCGGCGTGCTCGACGACACGGAGCGGCTCGACGCCTTCGCCGGGCCATCCGCCCTGGAACGCGGGCTGGTCTTCGTGCCGGCCCTGGCCGGCCTCGGCTGTCCGCATTGGGACCGGCAGGCGCGCGGGGCCTGGTTCGGCCTCGGCCTCGACACCGGGCCAGAGGATCTGCGCCGCGCGCTGCTGGAAGGCATCGCCATGCGCGCGGCGGAGGTGGTGGCGGCGCTGGGCGCCGCGCTGGGGACGAAAGGGCGGGTGGCGATCGATGGCGGGGTCAGCCGCAGCGGCTATTTCACCCGCTTCCTCGCCGATGCGCTGGGCCGGCCGGTGATGGTCGCGGCCACCGCCGATGTGACGGCGCTCGGCGTGGTGCATCTGTGCCTGGCGGCGCTGGGCGATGCGCAACGGCCGCAGGCGGGCGGGCACCGTCTGGTCGATCCCGCCCAGCCGCTCGGGCCGGAGATGCATGCGCGCTTCGCCGCGGCGATCGCACTGGCGCGCCAGTGGCGCGATGCTGTGTAGATTCCGCGAACAGGGCTACCCTGCGGGGAGGCTCGATGGAACAGCGGCCGCGAGCGATCGCGCGCGCCGCGGCGCGACGGGCCGAGCCGGATCAGAGGCGATGATGCAGTCTTCGAAAAGGGCACCCCACGGTGCGCCGTGATGACCGCCGCGAGCGCATTCTCGAGCTGGTGCGCGAGCATCGCCGGGTCAGCGTCGATCGGCTGAGCGCGAATTTCGGAACCTCACCGGAGACGATCCGCCGCGACCTCGCCGACCTGGCGCGCCAGGGGCTGCTGCGCAAGTTCCATGGCGGCGCCAGCCTGCCCGATCCCGCGGCTTCGGCAGGGGCGGGGCAGGCCGAGGAAGGCAGCTTCCAGCTCCGCCTGACCCAGTTCACGGCGGAGAAGTGCGCCATCGCGCGGCGGGCCGCGAGGCTGTTCCGCCCCGGTGAGACGCTGTTCATCGATGCCGGATCGACGACGCTGGCCTTCGCCGAAGAACTGGTGTCCGTGCCCAAGCTGACCGTCATCACCAACGCGATCGGCATCGCGCAGGCGGCCGCCACCAGGGGCCAGGGCTGCCGCGCCTTCCTGCTGGGCGGCGAGGTCGATCCCGAGGTGCGCGAGACGCTCGGCGCCCTGGTGCTGGAGCAGATCCGGCGCTTCCACACCGCCCATGTCGTGCTGACCGTCGGCGCCATCACGCCCCAGGGCATCTTCGATTTCAGCGTCGAGGAAACCGAGGTGGCGCGCGCCATGATCGGCCAGGCGGCGAGCCTGACGGTGCTGGCGGATTCCTCCAAGTTCGACCGCACCGGTCTGTTCCAGGTCGCGCCGCTGGCGCGCTTGCAACGGCTGGTGACTGATCGCGCCCCGAACGGGGCGGTGGCCGAGGCGCTGGCCGAAGCAGGCGTGGAAGTGATCGTCGCCGGCTGATGCCATCGGCTTCAGTTCGTGGAGTTGCCCCCCATCAAACCGGACAGGTGGCGGTTGATGCCGAATGCTCGGCGATGAGCTCGCGGGGCGACGCGGTTGCGCAATCGAGGTCTCAAGAGGTCAGCATTCGGGCGTCGTCGTCACGCCAGGGTCAATCCCGGACATGGCCCGGCGCAGGACCGTCTCCAAACTATCGGCGATGCCTCCGAGCCCCGCATCGGCGCGTTCGAGCAGCGCGTAGGTCAGCTTGATGGACGGGCGGAACGGCCGCACCACGACTCCGCGCGGAACACGCTGAACCGGCAGGGGATGCATGACTGCGCAGCAAAGGCCCGCCGCGACATAGCCCGCGGCCACCAGGGATGTGTCCACTGCGAACCTGCGGCGATAGGTCCTCCCCGCCGAGGCAAAAGCGTCATCGACCCATCGCTGCAGGATGGCCCCTTCCGAAAGGACCGCAAGGTCGCAGCCGTCGAGGAGATCCGGCGTAAGGACGCGTCGGCGCGCAAGCCCGTGGCCCGCAGGCAGCATGCAGGCGGCCTCTGCCACGCCGAAGGCACGCACGCGAAGGCCCGCGGAGTCCACAGGCAGGACTGAAAGCCCGAAATCCGCCTCGCCTGCGACGAGTTCCCTCAGCAGGTCGGTGCGAAACCGCAGTGCCACCTGCAACTCCATGTCCGGTTGCTGCCGCGCGAAGGCATTCATCGCGTCCTGCAGGACGCCGAGCGCGAGATTGGGAACCGCGACGATCCGAATCATCGCTCGCTGCCCGTTGCGGAGCGCTAGGGCGAGTTGCCGCATCCGCTCGGCTTCGGTGACCATGGCCGCCGCACGATCGAGGAAGAGCGGGGATCGCCGCGCCGGGACCAGCCGCCGACGCTCGCGCGTAAAGAGCTCGAAGCCGATCTCGGCCTCGAGCTGCGCCAGCAGGCGCGACAGGGCGGGCTGGCTGGTGCCGAGGCGCCGCGCCGCCGCGGTCACAGAACCGGCATCCCGCACCGCGACGGCCGCGCGGAGAAGCCTGAGGTCGAATCTGGGCGCCAGGGTCATATGCCTGATTCCACATCAACTCATGAAAATATATCAGCTATCGGGATGCGTGTCCCGGACGGCAAGGTCACTTCACGAAGAAGGAGCGTCCATGTCCGTCGAGTGGGACCATATCGTCGTCGGCGCCGGTTCCGCGGGTTGCGTGGTTGCAGCACGCCTCGCGGAAGCGGGGCGCAGCGTGCTGCTCCTGGAAGCGGGCGGCAGCGATGACCGGCGGTGGATCCGCATGCCCCTCGGCGTGGGCAAGCTGCTGAACGATGAGAGCGTCGTCTGGCGCTTCACCACCGAGGCCGACCCGGGTGCCGCCGGGCGCCGCATGGTCTGGCCGCGCGGCAAGGTCCTGGGCGGGTCGAGTTCGGTCAACGGCATGATCTGGGTGCGCGGTGACCGCCGGCGCTGGGACGAATGGGGCGCCGAATGCCCGGGCTGGGGCTGGGATTCCATCGGTCCGGTCATGCGCTCGATGGAGCGCACCGAGATCGGCGACCCGACGCTGCGCGGCCGCGATGGTCCGATCGCGATCGAGCCGATGGTCGGTGCCGACCCGATTACCGATGCCTACATCGCGGCCTGCGGCGCCGAAGGCATTCCCGCCAACCCCGACTACAACGGAGCCAGCAGCGAGGGGGTCGGGCGGCTGCAGGCCAATATCCGCCGCGGGTCCCGCCACAGCATGGCGAACGCGTATCTGCACCCGGCGCTGGCGCGGTATCCGAACCTCAAGGTCGAAACCGAAGCCTTCGCGCAGCATGTGATGTTCGAAGGGCGGCGGGCCGTCGGCATCAGCTACCTGCGCGGTGGCCGGCGGGAGAGCGCGCGGGCCCGCTTCGGCGTCGTGCTGTCCGCCGGGGCCATCCAGTCGCCGCAGCTGCTTGAAGTCTCCGGTATCGGCCAGGCGGAGCGGTTGCGCGCGCTCGGCGTTCCGGTCGTCAAGGACCTGCCCGGTGTGGGCGAGAACCTCTCGGATCACTTCCACATCCGCGTCACCTGGCGCAGCCGAGGCGTGCTGACGGTCAACGACCTGGTGAACCGTCCCTGGCTGCACGGGCCGGCGCAGATGCTGCTGTGGCAACTGCTGGGCAAGGGATTGCTGCGCGGCGTCTCCGCCACTGCGCATGCGCTGGCGCGGACCGCGCCCGGCAGCGCACGGCCCGACATGAAGCTGCAACTCCACAAGATCAGCGCGGCGGACCGGACAGGCTATGGGAAGGACACGGGCGTCGATGCGCACAGCGGTGTGTCGATCGGCTTCTTCCAGCTCTATCCGGAAAGCCGCGGCAGCGTTCACGCCGTTTCGTCCGACATCGCGGCGCCACCGGGCATCCGGCCGAACTACCTGGATCACGAGGAGGATCGCGCCGCGGCGATCCGCGGTCTCCGGCTGGCGCGCTCGATCGGCAGCCAGCCTGCTCTGCGTCCCTTCATGGTCGAGGAGACGCGCCCGGGCCCGGCGCTGCTGGGCGATGACGAGTTGCTCGACTACGCGCGCCGCGCCGGGCAGACGAGCTACCACCCGGTCGGCACCTGTAGCATGGGATCGGGGCCCGGCGCCGTCGTGGACACGCAATGCCGCGTCCACGGCGTGGACGGCCTGCGCATCATCGACGCGGCCATCATGCCGTTCCTCGTTTCGTCCAACACCAACGCGCCGACGATCGCGGTCGCGGAACGCGCGGCGGCGCTGATCCTGGCCGAGCGGAACCAGCCCTCGATCATGCTCAACACCGCGACCGAGGCGGCGCACTGACGGCGCCCATCGTTCGCCGAGATCCAATGGACACGCATCCAGGGAGAGAAGAACGCCATGATCCGAGTGCTCGCCACGTTGCTGGCGCTGCTCGCAGCCGGCACCGCCACGGCGCAGGAGAGGCCCGCGGGCTATCCCGCGCGGCCGCTCCGCATGATCTATCCCTCGACCCCCGGCGGACAGGGCGACCTGGCCGCACGCTTCATCGCGGAGCGGCTGGCGGTTCGTCTCGGCCAGCCCGTGGTGGTCGAGAACCGCCCCGGTGGCAACGGCGCGATCGCGCTCGAAAGTCTCATGCGTGCCGATCCCGACGGGCTGACGATGGCCTATGCACCGGGCGGGTTTGCGGTGACCAATCCCGCGCTGCAGACGAACCTGCCCTTCGATGTCCTGCGCGACTTCCGCCCTGTTCTGCGGACCGGCATCGCGCCGCAATGCCTGTTCGTGCGCAACGGCCTGCCAGCGCGCAACCTTCAGGAGTTCGTCGAGCTCGCCCGGCGCAACCCGGGTCGCCTGACCTATGCAAGCTTCGGCATCGGGAGCACGAGCCATCTGCAGATGGAACTGCTCAAGAACCTCACGAACACGGACCTGCTGCATGTGCCGTTCCGTGGCTCGATGCCAGGCATGCAGGAGCTGGTGGCGGGGCGTGTCGATGCCTTCATCATCGACATCACACCCGCCCGCCCCTTCATGGAATCGGGACAGATCCGCTGCCTCGCGCTGACGGGCACGGAGCGCTGGTCGGAGTTCCCGGACTTCCCGACATTCGTCGAGCAGGGCTTTCCGCTGACCATGGTGGGCTGGCACGCCGTGTTCGTGCCCGCGGCGACGCCGGCTCCGATCATCAGCTACCTGGCGGCGGAGATACGGCGGATCGTGACCTCGGATGAAGGAAGGGCGGCCTTCGCACGGCTGGGCCTGCAGGCTGTCGCGGACGGTCCGGAGGAAACCGCGCGGATGCACCGATCAGACCTGGCCCGCTGGCGCGAAGTGATCCGCGCCGCCGGCATCCAGCCCGAGTGACCGGCGCACGGGACGCGCCCCGTCCCGCCTCGCCTCCCATCACCTTTCGCAGGAGACAGCCTTGCTGGCAGCAACCGAAATGCCCGCGCTTCGCGCCGACCTTCAGTATTCCGTCGGCGGGCGCGCGATCGATGATCGCCGGCATCCGGTTGTTCGGCGAGATCGC
>JAYRQX010000071.1:0-5399 GCA_041910415.1 Acetobacteraceae bacterium
CCATGCTGGCGCGCGCGAGCGGCGGCAGCACCCGGATCGCGCGGCGCGCCATGCGTGCCAGCGCCTCGGTCGTCGTCGGGATTTCGAGGCGCCCGTCATCCTCGTTGGTGACGCCGATCTGCACCGTGCCGTCGCCGGTCTGGCGCAGCGCGCTGACGGGCATGGGCAGCAGGGGTGTGAGGCGTTCGGTGACGATGTTCTGCCCGCGCACGGGACGGACGGGCACGTCCAGGCCGACCATGGCGGCGAGCTTCGTCGTGGCGATGCCCGCGGCCACCACGACCTTGTCCGCGACGACCCGCGTGCCGTCCGCGCGCCCGACGACGAAGCCGGCGCCGGTGCGCTCGACCGAGGTCACGGGCGCGCCGGGCAGATGCACGCCGCCATGGGCACGGACCCCTGCATGCATCGCACGATAGGTTGTCAGCGGGTCCACGCTGCCGTCGGCGGGATCGAAGCTCGCGCCCAGAACGTCCGGGCCCAGCGGGCAGCCCGGCATCAGCTCCTCCATCTCCCGCCGGTCCAGCATGCGCAGCCGGTGCCAGCCCTGGTTGTGCCGGCGCCGCACGAAATCGCTGCGCACCGCCACCTCCTCTTCGCTCAGGCAAAGCGTCATCCCGCCGGTCGCGCGATACTGCACGTCGCGCCCCGCGAGCGCGGACGCCGTCTCCGCGAAGTCGCGCCAGAGCGCGATGCTCTGCTGCGTCCAATTCGCATAGGGCGGCATGCCGTCGCCCTTGGACTGGCCCCAGACCAGGCCGAAATTGGCGCGGCTCGCACGGAAGGCCGTGTCGCCCTCGTCCAGCAGCGCGACGCGCGCGCCGCGGACGGCGCAGCCATAGGCAATGGCCGAACCGACCATGCCGCCGCCCAGAACCGCGAGGTCGAAGCGATCGCTCATGTTGCGAGCGTGGCCCGTTCGGTCCCATCCTGCAAGCCACCGAAGCCGGGAGAGGAAGACGATCATGCGCGGCGCATCACGCAAGCGGGCCTTGTTGGCGACGCTCCTCCTGGCCCTTGGCGGCATGGCGCAGGCGCAGACGCTGCGCGTCGGCAATTTCGGCCAGGACATGGGCACGGCCGATCCGCATCGCGCCACGGCGACGCAGGACAAGGGGCCGCTCTCCTGGGCCTATGACGGGCTGGTCCGGTTTCCCCCGGGGAGTGCCGATCCCGCCCTGCTGGAGCCCGACCTCGCCCAATCCTTCGAGCGCGCGCCCGACGGCCTCTCCTTCACCTTCCGGCTGCGATCCGGCGTGCGGTTCCACGATGGCGAGCCGATGACGGCCGAGGACATCGCCTTCTCCCTCCGTCGCGCGGCGGACCCGCAGCGCAGCGCCTTCGCCTCCGACTATGCTCCGGTCGCCGCGGTCGAGATCATCGACCCGATGACGGTCCGCGTGCGCCTCCGCGCCGCGGTCGCCGGCGCGCTCGGCCTGTTCGCGAATTACCACGGAGGCATGATCGTCTCCCGCCGCGCCGATGCCGGCGCCCAGCCGCCGGGCACGGGTCCGTTCAGGCTCGAACGCGCGGGCGGAGGGGGCGCGCGTCTCGTCGCGCATGACGCGCATTTCCGTGGCCGGCCGGCGCTTCGGGTCATCGACATCCGCTTCGTCACCTCGGATGCGACGCGGGAACTCGCCTACACCTCCGGCGAGCTCGACCTCATCATCGGGCGCCGCGAACAGCGCTGGGTCGAGCGGATGCGCGCGCAGCCCAATACGTTCGTGGATGTCTTCGGGCCCGGCGAGTTCCGCACCCTGCTGCTCAACACCCGCTCCGCGCCGCTGAACGATCTGCGCGTCCGCCGCGCCATCCAGCACGCGGTGGATCCGCAGGCGATCGCGCGCTTCGTCGGCACCGATGTCGCAACGGCCTGGCCGAGCCCGGTGCCGCCCGGCTATCTGGGCACGACGGACCAGGTGCCCCGCTTCGCCGCCGACCCGGCACGCGCGCGCGCCCTGCTGGCCGAAGCCGGGCATCGCGACGGTGTCACGATCCGCGCCGTTGTCTCCTCCAACACCGCGCAGCTGCCGATCATGGAGGTGATCCAGGCCCAGCTCCGCCGCGCCAATATCCGGCTCGAGATGGATGTGGTGGAGCATGCGACCTACCACCAGCGCATCCGGCAGGACCTCTCGCAGGTCGTCTTCTATGGCGCCGCGCGTTTCCCGGTCGCGGATTCCTACCTGACGCAGATGTACGAATCCCGCAGCGCGCCGGGCCAGCCGACCATGAGCCTGAACTTCGCGCATTGCACGGTCGCCGACGCCGAGATCGAGGCCGCGCGGGCCGAGCCCGACCAGGCCAGACAGGTCGCGCTCTGGGTCGAGGCGCAGCGCAAGATCCTGGACGCCGGCTGCGCCGTGCCGTTGTTCGACCTGCGGCAGGTCTGGGTCCGGCGGGGCAATCTCGATCTCGGCTACCGCCTCGAAGGGGCGCTGAACCTGGCACCCGCCATCACCTGGGAGACCCGGCTCCGCTAGCCTGCCCTTCGAAGGCGGCAAACAGGTGAAAATATCCGTATTGATATTCAACTTAAGATTGTTAATCCTGGCGCTCCGCGGCCCATCGGCCGCGGGTGGCCGATGCCCGCACCGGCTGCGCCCCGCGAGCCATGGTCGGCAGGATGGATGCTTTCGATCCGGCGGAACGTGCCGCGTCGGCCCTGCTGCATCGCATCGGGCTGTGCGCGGCACCGGTCGTTGTGGTGGGACTTGGCTATGTCGGCCTCGCCCTGGCCGAGGCGCTGGCCGTGGCGGGGTTCCCCGTCACGGGCCTCGATATCGATCCGGGGCGCGTCGAGGCGCTGAATGCCGGGTCCTGCTCCCTGGCGCACCTTTCCTCCCGCGCCTTGCGCGGCATGCGGACCGCCGGGTTCCGCGCCTCGTCCGACCCGGCCTGCCTCGATCAGGCCGACATCGCCGTCATCTGCGTCCCGACGCCGCTGGATAATCGTCGCCTGCCCGACCTTGGCGCGGTCGAGGCCGCGGCGGGGGTGATCGCGGCGCGGATGCGCCGGGGCGGCCTGGTGGTCATGGAGTCCACCATCCATCCCCATGGCACCGAGGAGGTGCTCGGCGCTGCGCTGCGCGCACGGGGCCTGAAGCCGGGGCGGGACATCTTCGTCGCCTTCTCCCCGGAGCGCGAAAGCCCCGGTGATTCGGCCTGCCGCGGCATCGCCATCCCGCGCCTTCTCGGCGCGGACGATGACGGATCCCGGCGCCTGGGCACTGCCTTCTATCGCGCGGCGGGCTATGCCGTGCACGAGGTCGCCTCCATCGCCACCGCAGAGGCGGCGAAGCTGGTCGAGAACAGCTTCCGCCTCGTCAATGTCGCGCTGGCCAACGAATTCAAGACGGTCTTCGGCGGCCTCGGGATCGATGTGCAGGAGGTGATCGCCGCCGCCGCGACGAAGCCCTTCGGCTTCATGCCCTTCCATCCCGGGCCCGGTGCCGGCGGCCACTGCATCCCGGTCGATCCGCTCTACCTTGCCTGGAAGGCGCGGCATTGCGGGCTGGAGACGCCGCTCATCACCATGAGCGCGGCGCTCAACGCCGCGATGCCGGCGCGCATCGCCGAAGATCTGCTGTCGTTGCTCGCCACGCGCTTCGGCAAGGCGCCGGGGCGCGGCCGCATCCTGGTCCTGGGTCTCGCCTACAAGCGGAATGTCGGCGATCTGCGCGAGAGCCCGGCGCTCGCGCTGCTTCGGCATCTCGTCGCCGCGGGCACGGCGGTGCGCTGGCACGATCCCTGGATTCGCGAATGGCCGCCCGATCTGGCCGGCATCCGCCTCGCGTCGCTGGCGGCGGAACACCTCGCCGGCGTCGATATCGGCGTCATCGCGACCGATCATGACGGCCCGGATTATGGGCAGGTCGCGCGCCATGTCGGCGTGCTGGCCGATGCGCGTGGCGCCGCACGGCGGCTCGGGCTCGATATGCGTCGCGTCGTGCCGGTGTGATGCCAGGCACGGCGAAGGCGCGCTGCGTGTTCGGCGTTGATCCGCATCAAGGCGTGCGGCGCTGCAGGCCGGCAGGTTGCACGCCCATATCGGACGAGAGTAACGAGCCCAGCCATGAACCACCGCCACCGCAAAGTCCTGCACGGCATCTTCGCGCATCCCGTCAGTGCCAACATGGATCCCAAGGCCGTCGTCGCGGTGCTGGAGGATATCGGCGCCGAGATCACGCATACAGGCCATGGCCGGCTCAACGTGAAGCTCAACGGCCATGCGCACGCCTTCCACGACAGCCGCCACAGCCTGTCCAAGGACGAGGTCGTGGAGATCAGGCACTTCCTGACGACCGCCGGAGTGGACCCGGAGCGCGACTACCCGCTATAGGCCGCCCCCGGACCTTGTTCCGGGAGCGACCAATGACGATCCATCGCCGTGTTTTCCTTGGTGCCGCGGGCGCTGCCGCGCTCGCGCCCTTCGGCGTCTCTGCGCAGACCCGCTGGCAGATGGCCTGCCCGTATCCCGATTCGAACTTCCAGACGCGCAACATCCGCAGCTTCATCGCGGACGTCGAGCGCGCGACCAACGGCCAGCTCGCCGTGCAGCTGCATTCCAACGGCTCCCTCCTGCCCATGCCGCAGATCAAGCGCGGCGTGCAGCAGGGCCAGGTGCAGCTCGGCGAGATCCTGCTGACGGCCTATGCGAACGAGGATGTCTTCTTCGACGCCGACGCCATCCCGCAGCTCGTCACCAACTACGACGAGGCGAAGAAGCTTTCGGACCTGCAGAAGCCCTATATCGAGGCGCGGTTCCAGCGCCAGGGCCTGATGCTGCTCTACATGGTGCCCTGGCCGCCGGCCGGCCTCTATGCCCAGCAGCCCGTCACCAGCCTGGAGCAGCTGCGCGGCAGCCGCTTCCGCACCTTCAGCCCGATGACGAACCGCTTCGCGGCGATCATCGGCGCGAACCCCACGCTGGTGCAGTCCGCCGAGCTCGCCCAGGCCTTCGCGACCGGCATCGTCAATGCCCAGATCACCTCGGCGGCGACGGGCGTGGACACCTCCGCCTGGGATTACGCGCGGGTCTTCACCCCACTCGGCTTTTCCATGACGAAGAACGCTGTCTTCGTCTCCCGCCGTGCCTTCGAAGCGCTCCCCGCCGCCCAGCAGCAGGCGCTGCGCGAAGCCGCGGCGCGTGCCGAGACGACCGGCTATGCGGTGAGCCGCGAAGCGCAGGAAGGCGCCGAGCGCACGCTGGGCCAGCGCGGCATGCAGGTGATCCCCGCCACCGAGCAACTGCTCTCGGACCTCCGCCGCGTCAGCACGCAGATGACCAATGAATGGATCGAGCGTGCGGGGGACGACGGCCGGCGGCTGATCGAGGCCTACCGCGCGCGTTGAGCGAACGATGCCGGGCGGCGCAGCTTGCCGCCCGGCGCGCC
>JAYRQX010000072.1:0-1782 GCA_041910415.1 Acetobacteraceae bacterium
AGGGCGAGGAAGTCCTCGCGGAAATACACCGCCAGCGAAGTCGCCTTGGTCGCCCGCGCCTGGGCGGTGCGCGGCATGTTGTCGAGCAACGCCATGTCGCCGAAGTAACCGCCGGGGCCGATGATCGCGATGCGCCCCGCTTCGCCCATGCCCTGGCGGCCGATGAAGACCTCGCCCTCGATCACGATGTAGATCGCCTGGCCCTCCTCGCCCTCGTCGAAGATCACTTCCTCGGCCTGGTACTCGCGCTGATGCACCAGGCCATCGACGATGCGCAATTCGCGCGGGCTGAGCTTGGCGAACAGGGGAATCCTGCGCAGGCGTTCCAGCCGGGGCGTGACTTTGCGGGCGAAGAGCTTGACCACGGAGCGCTTTCGGAAAAATGTGCGGCGATTCTAGCCGATGCCAGCGTCACTGCCGGGCGCCGGATCGCCCTCCCTTCGCAGCGGCCATCGGGCGCGGATCCGGTAGCGCGATCCGTCCGCGGCGAGCGTCGATTCGACCAGCGTGAACGCGTCGACTTCCCAGGCGATCGGCGTCGCCATGACTGGCATTTCGCCCCCCTTCGCCCCGGCCTTGCGCATCAGGGTGACGTGCGGCAGGTGCGGGCGGGCATCGAGCGCGAAACCCGCCGCGCGCAGCGGTGCGGCCAGTGCCGCGAAAAGTCTGGCTTCGCCGGACGGCGCCTCGTGGCAGCCGGCCTGGAAGATGCCGTTGTGCCGCCATAGCCCGCAGCGGTCGAGCGTCATGCGGAAGGCCGGCGCGCGCACCGCGTCCCCGATCTCGCGCAACCGGTCGCAACGGGTGTCGTCGACCTCGCCGATGAAGGCCAGCGTGACGTGCAGGCTGTCCGCCCGCATCGCCCGTCCGCCCAGTGCCTGCGCCGCATCGCGGGCCAGGGCCTCCAGGCGCGCCCGCGCCGGGGCATCCGGCCAGAAGGCGAAAAAGACGCGGCGCCGTGCGGCGAAGGCCCGCCGCGCGGGCGCTTCAGTCACGCCAGAGCAAGGCGACCGCCTCGGCCGCGATGCCTTCGCCCCGTCCGACGAAACCCAGCCGCTCGGTGGTCTTGCCCTTGATATTCACCGCCTCGCGCGGGATGCCGAGGTCGGCCGCGATGTTGGCGCGCATGGCGGCGACGAAGGGCGCGATGCGCGGCGCCTGGGCGATGATGGTCGCATCGACGTTGCCCACCCGCCAGCCGACTTCGCCCACCGCGGCGCGCGCCGCGCGCAGGAGGGCACGGCTGTCGGCGCCCTTCCAGCGTGCGTCGGTGTCCGGAAACATGCCGCCGATGTCGCCCAGCCCGGCGGCGCCGAGCAGTGCGTCGGTGATCGCGTGCAACAGCGCGTCGGCATCGGAATGTCCGAGCAGCCCGCTGGGGTGGGCGATCTCCACGCCGCCAAGGATCAGCTTGCGTCCCGGGGCCAGGGCGTGCACGTCGTAGCCCTGGCCGACACGCATCTTCGGTGGGCTCATGCGTGTTGCTCCCGGCTGGCGAGGATCAGTTCGGCCAGTTGCAGGTCGCGCGGCCAGGTCACCTTGAGGTTGCCGATCTCGCCTTCGACCTGCCGCGGCTTGTGGCCGAGCGCCTCGATCGCGCTGGCTTCGTCGGTCACCTGTGGCGCGAAGTCGAGTGCTTCGAGCAGCATGCGGCGGCGGAACATTTGCGGCGTCTGCGCCTGCCACAGCCCCTCGCGCGGCACCGTGTGGGCGATCCGCGGCGGCACGTCCTCCTCGCGCTCAAAGGCCTTCTTCAAGGTGTCGGCGACCGGCATGGCGAGG
>JAYRQX010000073.1:0-3354 GCA_041910415.1 Acetobacteraceae bacterium
CGGGCCTGCGGGAGGGTGGCGCGGTCCTCTACGCGGGTGGCACGGCGACGCATATGGTGGTGGCCGATCTGCGCGGATCTCACTGGCAGGGCGATGCGTTGAACGAGGCGCTGTTCGCGGCAGGCGTCGTTGCGAACACGACGACGCTGCCGGCGCGCGCGGGCAGCGCGCTCGGCCTGCGGCTGGGCGCGACACCCATGGCGATCCGCGGTCTCGGCGCCGAAGGGTTCCGCACCCTGGGCGGTACGCTCGGGCGTTTCCTCGCGCAGGACGGCGACGATGGCGCCCTCGCCGCGCGGGTCGCATTTCTGGCCGCGGCCCATCCGGTGCCGCCGGGGCTCACGCCAGGCTGATCAGGCCAGGCGAAACCAGGGCAGCTTCTGTTGGGGTGAGAGATCGGCGAAGACGACCTCCACCTTCCGCCCGATCAGATCCGCGTCGTCCGGCACCGTGTCGGCGAGGCGGCTGTACATCAGCGGGCCTTCGTCCAGCGTCACCGCCAGCACCACATAGGGCGCTTCGGGGAAGAAGGACGGATGCTGCGGTCGGCGCACCATCGTGTGCGTGCGGATCGTGCCGCGGCCCGAGACCTTTTCCCACGCCAGGTCGCCGCCGCCGCAATGCGGGCAGCCCACACGCGGGAAATAGATGTGCCTGCCGCAGCCTGGCGCCTGGCAGCGTTGCAGCGTCAACACGCCGTCATTGCAGGCGGCGAAGAAGGGGCGGTTGATCGCGTTGATGCGCGGCAGGGGCTTGTGGTCCATCGGCATCACTCCCGCCCCAGCACGCAGGCGCTGGCGGACAGCCCGCGCCCGTAGGAGACCTGGCCATAGCCGGAGACGACACCCACGCGCGCATTCGAGACCTGGCGGTCCCCGGCTTCGTGGCGCAGCTGCGTCACGGCTTCGTAAACGCCGATCATGCCGCCGCTCGCGCCGCACTGGCCCGCGGAAAGCTGCCCGCCGCCGGTGTTGATCGGCAGGGTCCCGCGAACCGTGCAGTCGTTGTCGCGGATCAGCGTCCCGGCTTCGCCACGCGCGGCGAAGCCCATGCCTTCCAACTGGACGAACTCCATCACGGGGTAGTCGTCGTAGAGCTGGATGAAATCCATCTCCTCCGGCCCGACGCCCGCCGTGGTCCACATGCGGTCGCGGAAGCACTCCCAGCCCGCGCTGAAGGCGTAGATGTCGTCCGCGGGATGGTTGTGCATCTCCCCGCCGCCGAGGATGCGGATGCGCGGCACATCCAGCCGCTTCGCCACGGCTTCGCTCGCCAGCACCACCGCATCCGCACCGCAGCAGGGCAGCACGCAATCGAACAGCCGCAGCGGGTCGGCGACCTGCCTGGCGTTGAGGTAGTCGTCCATCGTCAGCGTCGTGCGCAGCAGCGCGTTCGGGTTCAGCATCGCGTTGGCGCGCTGGGCGATGCAGAGACGCCCGAAATCCTCCCGCGTCGCGCCGAACTGCTTCATATAGAGCCGCGTGTGCATGGCGAAGACGCCGTTCGCCGCGCCATAGCCCCAGGGCCCCATGTAGTCGTGCTGGCCGGGATTGCGGCTCATGGACATGTGGGACGACACGTCGAAGGCGTCCGCCGCGAGGATCACCACGACATCCGCATCGCCATGCTGGATCGCGCGCGCGGCCTGCAGCATGCCGGAGATGCCGGAGGCACCGCCATAGAGGCCCTGGAACAGCCAGCGGCAGGTCAGGCCCATGTGTTCGGTCATGGTCGTGACGTTGTCGGGGCCGAGCGTGAAGCAGGTGATGCCGAGCCCGTTCATGTCCCGGAAACCGAGCCCGGCGGAGCGCAGCGCGAGGTCCGTCGCTTCCCAGATCAGCCGCTGGATCGGCTTGTCCGTGCGCTTGGTGTAGGGCGTCTGCCCGGCGCCGACCACGTAGACGCCTTCGTAACCGGGTCCCATGGTCCCCTCCCCGTCAGATCACGCGCGCCGCGCGCAGCGTGTCGTATTCCTGGCGCGTGAGACCCATCTCGCCGATCCAGACATCCTCGTTGTGCTCGCCGAGCGCGCCGCCCGGATGCGTCACCCGGCCGGGCGTGCGGGACAGCTTCGGGATCGCGTTCTGCATCCGCACCGTGCCGAAATCGCGGTCGGGCACCGGCACGATGGTCTCGCGCGCGGCGTAGTGTGGGTCCTTGAAGATGTCGGCGATGGTCATGATCGGGCCGGCCACCACCTCACCGCGTTCCAGGATCGCCAGCGCATCGTCGGCATCATGGCGCAGGAACCAGCCGGCCATGATGGCATCGAGCGCGTCCGCGTTCCGCTGGCGCAGAAGCCCGTCCGTGAAGCGCGGATCGCGCGCGAGTTCCTCCATCCCCATTGCCTCGACCAGACGATCAAAACTCTTCTGCGTGGAGGCGGAGATGGTGACGTAGCGCCCGTCGCGGGTCCTGTAGGCGTTGCGCGGGCTGTCGGTGGTGGAGCGGTTGCCGATCCGCTCCCGCACGAAGCCCAATTGGTCATAGGCGATCGCCTGGAACTCGATCAGGCGGAAGAGCGGTTCGTAGAGGCTGACATCCACTTCCTGCCCCTTCCCCGACCGATGCCTCTCCTGCAGCGCGAACATCGCGCCCATCACCGCGAAGGTCGAGGCGACGGAATCCGCCTGGGCGAAGGAGGAGGTCAGTGTCGGCGGGCCATCCGGGAAGCCGGTGAAGGACGGCAGGCCGGTATAGGCCTCGGCGATGGTGCCGTAGCCGCCGCGCTGCGCATAAGGCCCCGTCTGCCCGTAGCCCGAGACCCGCACCAGGATCAGCCGCGGATTGGCCTTCGACAGCTCCTCATAGCTCAGGCCCCATCGTTCGAAGGTGCCGGGGCGGAAATTCTCGACGAGGATGTCTGCCGTCACGGCCAGCCGCAGCAGCAGCTCCCGTCCTTCCGGCTTGCCGAGGTTCAGCGTGACGAAGCGCTTGTTGCGCCCGATCACCTTCCACCAGAGCGACTTGCCATCCTTCTCCGGCGGCCGGCTCCGCATGGCATCGCCCTGCTCGGGGTGCTCGATCTTGATCACGTCGGCGCCGAAATCGGCCATCATCGTGCAGGCAAGCGGCGCGGCGATCATCTGCCCCGCATCGATCACACGCAGCCCGGCAAGCGGTCCCGTCATCGGACTCCCATTTGTCTACCCATTCAGACAAATCGCTCCGACGATACCAAGCGGCGGCCACACCGCAACCCCCGGGGTCTCATACCACCGGTCGAATGCTTCGACCGTTGGTATCGTCTTTGCTGACCCTCATACGCCGGGCGCAAACCTCCGGTTTGCTTGGCTCGCCAGACCGCCGGCGGGCCGCCTTCGCGGCCTCGGCACGAGTCAAAGCCTCGTGCCA
>JAYRQX010000074.1:0-7718 GCA_041910415.1 Acetobacteraceae bacterium
CGCGCTGGCGGACGAGCCGGCGCTGAACCGCATCTGGGCCGACGAAGCTTGGCTGACGCTGGACGCCACGCATATCGGGCTCGCGGTGGACACGCCGCGCGGGTTGTTCGCGCCGGTGTTGCGCGATGCCGGCGTCGCCGCTGTGGAAGACGTGGCGCAGCGCGCGGCTGCGCTGGTGGAACGCGCAAGGACTGGCGCGCTGACGCATGACGACATGATGCCGGCCAGCATCACCGTCTCGAATGTCGGCATGCATGGCGCGCGCTTCCTGGTTCCCATCGTCAATCCCGGACAGTCCATGATCCTCGGTGTCGGCGCGACGGAATCCGTGTTCCGCCCCGATGCGAACGGCGCGCCGGTACTGAAGCGCGAGGTGACGCTGGTGCTCGCCGCGGATCATCGCGTGCTGGATGGCGCGGCGGCGGCGCGCTTTCTCAACCGTATCGTGAAGACGCTGGAGCAGCCGCTGGCATTGCTGCGCACGCCGGCGGGGAGGAACTAGGCCATGGATTTCACCCTCAGCGACGAACAGCGCATGCTGGTGGAGACGGCGCGCAAGGTCGGCGAGCAATTCGGTCCCGAATACTGGCGCGGGTTGGATGCGAAGAAGGCCTATCCGGCCGAGGCCTGGGCGGCGATCTGCGAGGCGGGCCTGTGCGGCATCGCGCTGCCGGAGGAACATGGCGGCTCGGGCCTCGGCATGCTGGAGATGGCGCTGGCGATCGAACAACTGACGGCGGGCGGCGCGGGCGCGACACTGGCACAGATGTTCATGCTGAACCCGATCTTCGGCGGCGTCAGCGTCGCGCGCTTCGGCACGGCCGAGCAGAAAAAGGCGCTGCTGCCGGGACTCGCCTCCGGCCAGGTCACCTTCTGCATGGCGCTGACGGAACCCGATGCCGGCACCAACAGCCTGGAAGTCCGCACCTTCGCGCGGCCGGATGGCAATGGCTGGCGCATGAACGGACGCAAGGTGTGGATCACCGCCGTGCCGCAGGCGACGAAGATGCTGGTCGTCGCGCGCACCTCGAGGATCGAGGAGGTGAAGCGCAAGACCGAAGGCATGACGCTGTTCCTGATCGAACCGGACCGTGCCGGCGTCGCGCATGGCGCCATCGACAAGCTGGGGACGAACACCCTGCCCTCCTCCACGGTCTATTTCGATGATGTGCGGCTGGAAGCGGACGATGTGGTGGGCGAGGTCGGCAAGGGCTGGCCGGCGCTGCTGGAAGTGCTCAACACCGAGCGCATCGTCACCACGGCGGGGCTGGTCGGCACGGTGCAATTGGCGACAAGGCTGGCCGTGAACTACGCGGCGACGCGCACGGTGTTCGGCGGCAAGCCGATCGGTTCGTACCAGGGCCTGCAATTCCCACTGGCGCAGGCGCATGCGCTGGGCGAGGCGGCGCGGCTCCTGAACCACAAGGCGGCCGTGCTGTGCGACCTCGGGCGACCCTACGGGTCGGAAGCCAACCAGGCGAAGCTGCTGGCCGCACAGGCGGCGGCGCAGGCGACCGAGCGCGCGATGCAGACCATGGGCGGCATGGGCTATTCGAAGGAGTTCGATGTGGAGCGGCTGTGGCGCGACGCGCGGCTGTTCCGCTTCGCGCCAGTGAGCGAAGAGATGATCCTCAACTTCATCGCCCAGCACGACCTCGGGATGCCGCGAAGCTACTGAGGACCTGGAGGACAGGATGCTCAACCTCTCCGCCTTTGTTGCCTTCCACGCCCGGCAGCGGCCGGCGGCGGAAGCGATCCTGTTCCGCGACCAGCGCATCACCTGGGCGGCGCTGCAAGCGCGAACTGAGGCGCTCTCCGGCCTGCTCGCGGCGCGCGGTGTTGGCGCCGACGACGTCGTCGCGGCCTTCATGAAGAATTCGACGGCCTTCGTGGAGCTGGCGATTGCGGTCAGCCGCATCGGTGCGGTGTTCCTGCCGATCAACTTCCGCCTCGCGCGCGACGAGGTGGCGTGGATCCTCGGCAATGCCGAAGCCAGGCTGCTGTTCGCAGACAGCGAGTTGCTTGGCGTCGTGGACGGGCTGCCGGGGCTGATCGTGGTGGATGAGGATGCCCAGTCCGATCCCACGCGGCTGGTGCCAGCGGACGCGACAGTGCCGCCCGTGGCGCCGCGCAACGACGAGAATCTGTTCCGGCTGATGTATACCTCGGGCACAACGGATCGCCCGAAGGGCGTCATGCACACCTACGGAAACTTCTATTGGAAATGCATGGAGCACACCGTTGCGCTGGCGCTGGGGCCGCGCGACAGGCTGCTGATGGTCGGGCCGCTCTATCACGTCGGCTGCTTCGACCTGCCGGGGCTCGGTGTGCTGTGGATGGGGGGCGCGCTCTGCATCCTGCGCGACTTCGATGCGGCGGAGGCCGTGACGGCCATCGCGCGCGAGAAGCTGACGGGGGCATGGATGGCGCCCGTGATGCTCTCCCGCACGCTGGAGCACGGGAATCCCGACGGGCTCGATCTCACCTCGCTGAAATGGTGCATCGGCGGCGGCGAGAAGACGCCGGAAGGACGCATCCGTGAGTTCTCGAAGCTCTTCACGGGCGGGCGCTACATCGATGCGTATGGGCTGACGGAAACCTGCTCCGGCGACACGATGATGGAGGCCGGGCGCGAGATCGAGAAGATCGGCTCCACCGGCCGCGCCACGCCGCATGTGGAGATCACGATCCGCGACGATGCGGGCGCGCTCCTGCCTGCACACAGGGAAGGCGAGATCTGTCTTCGCGGCCCGAAGGTCTTCCAAGGTTACTGGAAGGATCCAGCGAAGACCGCGGCGACCTTCCATGCCGATGGCTGGTTTCGCAGCGGCGATGTCGGATATCTCGACGAGGACGGCTTCCTGTTCCTGACCGACCGGCGCAAGGACATGATCATCTCGGGCGGCGAGAACATCGCGAGTTCCGAGGTCGAACGCGTTCTCTATACGCTGCCGCAGGTGAGCGAATGCGCCGTCGTCGGCGTGCCCGACGAACGCTGGGGCGAACGGCCCGTCGCCGTGGTGGTGCCGCGCGCGGGCGAGACGATCGACCTCGCCGCGTTGCAGGCGCATTGCCGCGGACAGTTGGCGGGCTTCAAGATTCCGAAGGGGCTGGTGCTGCGCGATGCGCTGCCGCGCAACCCATCGGGCAAGGTGCTCAAGCGCGTGCTGCGCGAAGAGCTCTCGGCAGGAGGAGACAAGCCATGACCGACGCGGTTCCGCTTGCGCGCGCGCTGGCGCGCTTCGTCATCGGCCTCGGTCCCGGCACCATCCCGCCAGAGGTCGAGGAGAAGGCACGCTGCTGCCTGCTGAACGGCTACGGCATCGCGCTGGGCTGCCACAACACGCCCTACGCCCCCGTCGCGCGCGCCGCGGCGCTGGCGCTGGATGGCGAGCGCGCGGATGGCGCGACCCTGTGGGGCGATGGCCGGCGCGTGGGCGTCGCGTCGGCGGCTCTGGCGAACGGTGCGCTCTGCCATGGGCGGGGGCAGGAGGACACCTGCGGCGCCGCGCATCTCGGCGCGATCCTGATCCCGCTGCTGACCGGGCTGTTCGAATCGCGCGGGCTGCCGATGGAGCGATTCATTCCGTCGCTCGTCGCGGGCTATGAGGCCGGCGGGCTGTTCGAGCGTGCCTATGCAGGGAAGACCACGCCGGCGGGGCTGCGGGCGAGCCCGCTGTACGGGACCATCGCGGCCGCCGCAGCCGCGTCGAAGGCGCTCGGGCTGAACGAGGACCGCATGGCGGCGGCGCTGTCGAACGCCGCGCATATCGCAGGCGGTATCCTGCAATCCTTCGCGGACGGCACGGATGAGTGGCGCTACCAGGTGGGCCTGGCCGCGGCGAACGGATTGATGGCGACGGAGCTCGCGCGGCATGGGTCGGTCTCCGCGCCCCATGCCTTCGAAGGACCGGCGGGATACATCAAAGCCTTCGCGCGCGTGCCGGCCGATGTGCCGGCGCTGGTCGCGCGCCTCGGCACGGATTGGGCGACGCTGCGCGTGACCTTCAAGCCCTTCCCCGTCTGCGCCTTCAACCAGACACCCGTGACCGGCACGCTGGCGCTGCGCGAGAGGATCGCGGGGCGGACGATCGCCGCCGTGACGGTGCGGATGAACCCCTACGAGGTCGGCTATGCCGGCATGGACAGCAAGGGGCCGTTCTCGACCGTCTCGGGCACGCTGATGTCCATTCCCTTCTGCATCGCGGCCACGCTGCTGCGCGGCACGCCGACGATGGAGATCATGGCGACCTACGATGACGCCGCGATCAACGAACTGATGCAGCGTGTGACGGTGGTGGCGGACGAAGGCGTGCCGACCCTCTGCGCTGTGATCGCTGCAACGCTGGATGACGGTACCGAAATCGTCCAGGACCAGACGATGACGACGGACGACTATGCGTATGATCGCGCCGGCGCAGCAGCGCTGGTGCGGCGCATCGGGGCGGAGGAAGGCGTGCCGGCGGCGGCCTATGACCGCGTCGAAGCCTTTGTGAGCGCGCTGCCGAATGCATCCATCGCCGAGGTGCTCGGCGCCTTCGCGCGGCTGCCGCGGCACGCGTTGCCGGCGGCCGGGTGATGGGCGAGCGGCGCATCCCCGCGAACAGCGTTGGCGAACGGGAATACCGCGATCTCTGCGCGGCCTTCGCACGCAAGGAGATCACGCCGCGCTGGGAACAGGCGGATCGCGACCGCGTCTTCCCGCGGGAGTTCTACGTCGCCGCGGCGAAGGCGGGGCTGGTGGGCGTCGCGCTGCCGGAAGCGGTGGGCGGCGCGGATCTGGGCGCGACCGAGGAGGCGATTCTCCTGGAGGAATGCTCCAAGGCGAACCCGAACCTGGCCGTCGCGCTGCTGGTGCAGGAAGTGGCGGGCGGGCTGCTGGCGGAATTCGGGCAGGGCGAGCAGCTCGACCTGGCGCGCGCGAATGTCGCGGGCGAATGCCTGGTCGCCATCGCCGTGACGGAGCCCGAGGCCGGCAACGACGTGCAGAATGTGCGAACCTATGCGCGGCGCGACGGGGATGACTGGGTGCTCTCCGGCATGAAGTCCTTCATCACGCTGGGCGGCGAGGCCGATGTGCTGGTGCTGCTGGCGCAGACCGATCCGGGCGATGGGCGCCGCGGCATGCGCTTCTTCGCGGTGGACCGGCGCAGCGACGGGTTGATGGCGAAGCGCATCGAGACCTATGTGAACCGGCCGGCGCCGACCTACCGCATCATGCTCGAAGACGTGCGCGTGCCGGGGCGGCGCATGCTCGATGCCGGATTCCCGGAAATCATGGCCGGCTTCAACCGGGAGCGGATCATGGTCGCGGCGCGCTGGCTCGGTCACATGCAGACGGCGCTCGGCTGGGCAGTCGAGTACGCGCAGACACGCATGGCCTTCAAGCGCCAGATCGGTGCGAACCAGTCGATCGCCTTCCAGCTCGCGCAGTCCCATGCCGACATCGAAGCCGTGCGCCACCTCACCTACCACGCCGCGCGGCGTTGGGATTCCGGCCTGCCGCTGAACGACGTCATCCTCGATGTCTCGACCGCGAAACTCCTGGCGACGCAGGCCGTCGTCCGTGTGACGCAGACGGCCCTGCATGTCGGCGGCGGCTGGGGATTGACGGAAGAACTGCCCGCCATGCGCTACGCGATGGACGCGCTGGTCGCACCGGTCACCGTCGGCAGCTGGGAAATCCAGCTCCGCGCCATCGCGCGCCAGATGGGGCTGCCCTGCGACTGAACGGCTTTGACAGCGCGGCACCGCGCCGATAGCGTCCGTTTGCATCCAAGAACAGCATTCTGGATAGAGAACGTGAGCGGATTTTCCTCCATCGACTGGCGCATCGAGGACGGCATCGGCGTCCTCACCCTCAACCGTCCGGACAAGCGCAACGCCCTTGACGTGACGATGCGCGAGGAGATCTCCGACGTCGTGCTGCGCGTGCGGCGCGATGCCGCGGTGAAGGCGGTGGTCGTGACGGGATCGGGCGGCTCCTTCTGTGCCGGCGGCGATCTCTCCGCGCTCACGGCCGCGAAGATGGACACCGGCGCCGCCCGGCAGCGCATCCGCGACCTGCACGTCTGGTTTCCGGAACTGGTGAACCTGGAGAAGCCCGTCATCACCGCGGTGGACGGCCCGGCCTTTGGCGCCGGCTTCATGCTCGCGCTCTGCGGAGACTTCGTCCTGGCGAGCCCGCGCGCGAAGTTCTGCGCCGTCTTCGTGCGCATCGGCCTGGTGCCTGACCTCGGCGGCTTCTGGCTGCTGCCCCGCGTCGTCGGCCTGCAGCGCGCGAAGGAGCTCGCGATGACGGGCCGCACCGTGGATGCCGAAGAAGCCCAGCGCCTCGGCATCGTGCTGGAGACGCATCCGGCCGAGCAGTTGCTCGATCGCGCCATGGCGTTTGCGCGCCGCTTCCGCCATGCGTCCACCGCGGCCCTCGGCATGGCGAAATCGGTGATGAACCAGTCCTACAACCTCGACCAGCGCACGCTCGCGGAGCTGGAAGCCTACGCCCAGGCGCTTGCCATCACGAGCACCGAACATGCCGAAGCGGTGCAGCGCTTCCTCAACAAACAGCCGCTGGCCTTCGACTGGGACCGCATGGACCGCGAGGACAGGACCTGATGCGCGCCGCCATCACCGGGGTCGCCGACACCGCCGTGGGCGACATCCCGGGTTCCTCCTGCATGGGGCTGCACACGGAAGCCGCGGCGCTCGCGCTGGACGATGCCGGCCTCGAGGCGCGCGATATCGATGGCGTGCTCTGCGCCTATTCCTTCACCGAACCGCATCTGATGCTGGCTTCGGTCTTCTGTGAATCGTTCGGCCTGCAACCTTCCTACTCCACCGCCATCCAGTCCGGCGGCGCGACGGGCTGTGTCGGCGTCATGCAGGCGGCTGCCCTCGTCGAAGCAGGGATCTGCCGCAACGTGCTCGTCGTGATGGGCGACAACCGCCTCTCCGGCATGTCCCGCGACAAGGCGGTCGCCGCGCTTGCCGATGTCGGCCACCCGCAATTCGAGCGTGCCTTCGGCGTCACCATCCCCGCCCTCTACGGCCTGGTCGCACACGCCTACATGCACGAATACGGCGTGACGGAGGAACACCTGGCTGCCATGGCAGTGAACTCCCGCACCCATGCCGCGCGCAATCCGAAGGCGCAGATGCGCAAGCCCATCACGGTGGAGGACGTGCTGGCCTCGCGCGTCATCTCCTCGCCGCTCAAGCTGCTCGATTGCTGCCTGATCTCCGATGGCGGCGCCGCCGTCATCGTCAGCGCAGCCGATGCGGCGCGCGATACGCGCAAGCCCATCCGCGTGCTCGGCACCGGCCAGAAGAACACGCATGAGCATCTCGTCGCTGCGCCGTCGCTGACGTCCTTCGGCTGCCACGATGCCGCGGCCCAGGCTTTTGGGCGTGCCGGCGTGGAGGCATCGGACATCGACGTGGCGGAAATCTACGACAGCTTCACCATCACCCTGCTGCTCGAACTGGAATCCATCGGCTTCTTCGGAAAAGGCGAGGCCGGTCCCGCAGCGCTCGCCGGCGCGCTCGATCTCGGTGGCCGGCTGCCCTGCAACACCCATGGCGGGCTCATGTCCTTCGCCCATTCCGGCGCCGCGGGCGGGCTGTTCCACGTGGTCGAAGCCGTGCGGCAACTGCGCGGCGAAGCAGAGGCGCGCCAGGTGAAGGACGCCGAACTCGCCTATGTCCATGGCGATGGCGGC
>JAYRQX010000075.1:0-3136 GCA_041910415.1 Acetobacteraceae bacterium
CCGTGCTGGCGGCGCGCGGCGCGGCCCCGGCGCTGCTGCCGGTATTCGCCTTCCTGACGCGGGTCCTGGGCCTGCGGCCGACGCTCTACGCCGCCGATGGCGCGGTGCCGCGGGTGCCGGAGGAGGGGCCGCTCTCCCTGCCCGCCGGGGCGCTGCTGACCCTGCCGGCCGAGGCCTTCTACCGGCCGGAGACCCACCGCCGCACCCGGCCCCGCTTCGCGGTCGAGATCGGCGCGAGCCCGGGCTTCGCGGCGGCGCGCGAAATCCTGTCCCATGCGCGCATTCCCATGGCACGGATTTTCGAGCCCGGGGCATCGCGCAGCGCATCCTTTCGCTCGGAGGCATTCACCCGCTGCGACGGGCTGATGCCCGCGCTGCTGGCGCTCGATCATCTCGCCCGGGCGGACCAACAGTTCGTTGCGGCGCTGGAGACCGAGGCGGGGCTGGATGCCGCCGGCCAGGCGGGCTGGGCGGCGGTGCTCGATGCGCTCGCCGCGGTCGCGGAAAGCCCTTCCGCCTGAGCCCGGCCCGTGGCAGGGAAGGCGAAGATGAGGGAGACAAGGCCATGACGGACAGCAGGAACCCCGAGACGCAGGTGCTTCACGCGGGCTGGCGGGCCGATCCCACCATGGGCTCCGTCGCGGTGCCGATCCACCAGACGACGTCCTTCCAGTTCCAGGACACCGGCCACGCGGCGCGGCTGTTCGGCCTCGCCGAACTCGGCAACATCTACACGCGCATCATGAACCCGACGACGGATGTGCTGGAGAAGCGCGTCACCGCGCTCGAAGGCGGCGTGGCGGGGCTGGCCGTGGGATCGGGCCAGGCGGCGACGAGCTTCTGCGTGCTGAACCTCTGCGAGGCGGGCGACAACGTCGTCAGCAGCACGGACCTCTATGGCGGCACCTGGAACCTGTTTGCCAACACGCTGAAGGGCATGGGCGTCGAGGTGCGTTTCGTCGATCCCACCGATCCCGAGAACTTCGCCCGTGCATCCGACGCACGCACGCGCTGCTGGTATGCCGAGACGCTGCCGAACCCGAAGCTGCAGGTCTTCCCGATCGCCGAAGTGGCCGCGATCGGCCGCAAGATGGGCATCCCGCTGATCATGGACAACACGGCCGCGCCCATCCTGTGCCGGCCGCTCGAGCACGGCGCGGCGGTCGTGATGCATTCCACGACCAAGTGGATCGGCGGGCATGGCACCTCGATCGGCGGCGTCGTCGTCGATGGCGGCAATTTCGACTGGGAAGCCCATGGCGAGCGCTTCCCCACGCTGAACAAGCCCGATGCGTCCTACCACGGCGCGGTGTGGACGCAGGCGGTCAAGCCGCTCGGCCCCATCGCCTACATCATCCGCATGCGCGTGATCCTGCTGCGCGATCTCGGCGCGGCGATGGCGCCGATGAATGCCTTCCTGACCCTGCAGGGGCTGGAGACGCTGCCGCTGCGCATGGAGCGGCATTGCGCGAACGCGCTGAAGGTGGCGGCGCATCTGGCGAAGCACCCGAAGGTGACCGCCGTCATCCATCCCTCGCTGATGAGCGGCGAGTGGAAGCGGCGCGCGGATGCCTATCTCAAGGGCGGCTATGGCAGCCTGATGGGGATCGAGCTGAAGGGCGGCAAGGAAGCCGGCCAGAAGTTCATCGAGGCGCTGAAGATGTTCTACCACGTCGCCAATATCGGCGATGCGCGCAGCCTCGCGATCCATCCGGCGACGACGACGCACAGCCAGCTCGACGAGAAGGACCAGGCGGCGACCGGCGTCTCCGCGGGCTATGTCCGGCTTTCCATCGGCATCGAGCATATCGACGACATCATCGCCGATCTCGACCAGGCGCTGGCGGCCGCGTGATGAACGCGGATCGGCGCCAGGGCGGAGCAGACTTCTCGCTGACGGCGCCGGCCGCCCCCGGCGCCTACCCCAACACGCGCATGCGCCGGAACCGGCGCGATCCCTGGACGCGGCGCCTCGTCGCCGAGAACGTGCTGACGGTCGATGACCTGATCTGGCCGATCTTCGTCATCGAGGGCACGAATGAGGAGCGCGCCGTCGCCTCCATGCCCGGCCAGACGCGCGTCACCGTGGACCGGGTCGCGAAGCATGTGGAGCGCGCCGCGAATCTCGGCATCCCGGCGATCGCGATCTTCCCCGCGACGCCGCCCGGGGTGAAGGATGCCGAGGGCACGGAAGCGCTCAACCCCGACAACCTGATCTGCCGCGCGGCGCGCGAGCTCAAGCGCGCCTTCCCTGAGGTCGGGCTGGTGGGCGACGTCGCGCTCGATCCCTACACCGACCACGGCCATGACGGCGTGATCCGGCAGACGCGCACCGGCGACTATGTCCACAACGACGACAGCGTCGCGATCCTGGTCCGCCAGGCCGTGAACCAGGCCGAAGCCGGCATCGACGTCATCGCGCCGTCCGACATGATGGACGGGCGCGTCGGCGCCATCCGCGCCGCGCTCGACGAGCAGGGCTTCATCGACACGCGCATCATGTCCTACGCGGCCAAGTATGCATCCGCCTTCTACGGGCCGTTCCGCGATGCGCTGGGCAGCGGCAAGGCGCTCCGCGGCGACAAGAAGACCTACCAGATGGACCCCGCCAATTCCGACGAGGCGCTGCGCGAGGTGGCGCTCGACATCGCCGAGGGCGCGGACATGGTCATGGTCAAGCCGGGCATGCCGTATCTGGATATCGTCCGGCGCGTGAAGGACAGCTTCGGCGTGCCGACCTTCGCCTACCAGGTGAGCGGCGAATACGCGATGATCATGGCGGCCGTGAACAATGGCTGGCTCGAGCACGAGCGCGCCATGCTGGAAAGCCTGATGGGCTTCAAGCGCGCCGGCGCCAACGGGGTGCTGACCTATTTCGCGGTCGAGGCGGCCGAGGCGCTCAGGCGTGCCTGACCGGCTGCCGCGCCCCTGGCACGGCGCGTCGGACCGCGAGGACGATGCACGCGTGCAGGCGCTGCGGCTGCAGCGGCTGGAAGTGGATGCGCTGCTGGAATTCCGGCGCGCCAAGGACGACACGCCCGAGGCGGCGGAGCGCTGGCAGCGCCTGGCCGCATTGCGCGCGCAGCGCCGCGGCGTGCTGAGCGCCGAGGAAGCCGCGGCGCTCCCTGCCCTGCCG
>JAYRQX010000076.1:0-2358 GCA_041910415.1 Acetobacteraceae bacterium
CGCGAGGCGCGCGCCGCGATGGCGGAAGAGATCGAGCGCGAGGTCCCAACGGAAGGGTGGCGCCGCCGCATGGGCGGGGCCGAGGCTCACGAAGCGGATCAGCATGGTCGCGACGACCGCGAGCCCCGAGGAAGCCTGCACCACGGGCTGCCAGCCATAGCCGCCGAACGCGTTCAGCAGATGCGGGGAGGCGGAGCCGATGACCAGGCCGCCCACCAGCAGGCCGAGGATCAGGCCGCCGTCACCCGTACGCGCCCAGCCGGACGCGAGCTTCATGCCGACGGGATAGATGCCCGCCATGGCGACGCCGGTGACGAAGCGCAGCACCAGCACGGCCCAATGGCCCGGCGGCAACAGGACGATCAGCCCGTTGGCGAAGGCGCCGAGCCAGGCGGAGAGGCTGAAGAGCTGCCGCGGGTCCAGCCGGTCGGCCAGTGCGAAACCGGCCGAGATCAGCGTGCCCGCGACGAAGCCCACCTGCACCGCGCCGGTGAGCCAGGCGAGGAAGGCGGGATCCAACGCGGCCTCGCGCGCCATCGCCGGGCCGGCGACGGTGCCGGAGAACCAGAGCGAGAGGGCGAGCACCTGCGCGAGGATGATCAGCGCGAGGTTGGCGGTGCGGCTGGCGGGGGTCATGCGGGGAATGCCCCCACCCTGACCCGCCCCCGCTTTGCAGGGGAGGGAACCGGGACTCCCTCCTCTGCAAAGCGGGGGAGGGACGGGGTGGGGGCCTCTTGCCTGCGCTACCGCGCCGGCAGCGGCATGGTCCGCTTGCGATAGGCCGAGGCCTGCACCGCGCTCGACGTCACATGCACCACCACGGGGCGGTCGGTGATGGCGAAGGCCTGTTTCAGCACCGGCTCGATATCCGCCTCCGTCCGGATCGCGAGCCCTTCGGCGCCGAAGGATTTCGCCCAGGCGACGAAGTCCGGGTTCACCAGCGAGATCGCGCGGTCATAGCTGCGGCCGGGATAGCGGCCTTCGTGGTGCATGCCGATCGTGCCGTAGCAGCTGTTGTCGGAGAGGATGATGACGGGGTTCAGCCTCTCGCGCATCGCCGTCGCGATCTCGTTGCCCGTCATCAGGATGCCGCCATCGCCCACGAAGGCGACCGCGCGCTTGCCGGGGCGGCGGAGCGAGGCCGCGACCGCCATCGGCACGCCCGATCCCATGGCGCCGACATTGGAGGCGAGGAACATCTGCGTCTGCTTGAAGGGGAAGTAGCGGTGCAGGACCGAAGAGAAATTGCCGGCGTCCGAGGTGACCGCCGCATCGGCCGGCACGACCTTGGCGAGCCCGGCGCAGACGGCGCCGAAATTCACGCCGTCCTCCATCCTGTCCCAGGTCGGCGCCAGCAGCTCGCGGTGGATGCTGTTGAGCCCCTTCACCCAGCGCTTGCGCCCTTCGCTCGCCTCCGGCGCGTTGCGCGCGAGCAGCGCCTGGATCACCGCATGCGGGTCGGCGGCGATCGGCAGATCGACGCGCCAGACGCGGCCGATCTCATTCGCGTCGGGCCAGACCTGCACCATCGGCAGTTGCGGATCGGGCGCGGCGGGGAAGGTGTAGGACTGGCTGATGCTGTCCGACATCCGCTCGCCCAGGCAGACCATGAGGTCGGCCTTCTTCATCTCCTCGATCAGCGGCTTGGGCACGCGGATGCCCATGTAGCCGCCATAGTTCGGATGATCGGCGTCGAAGAGATGCGGGCGGCGATGCGTCGGGCTGATCGGCAGCGACCAGGCTTCCGCAAGGCGCGTGAGGTCCTTCAGCCCCTGCTCGCCGGTCGCCGCCATGGCGCCGCCGACGAGGACCAGCGGCCGCTCGGCATTGGCGAGCATCTCCGCCAGCGCATCGATATCCTCGGCGCGCGGCCCGGGCTTCGGCCGTACGCGCGGCTTGACCAGCGCGCCTTCGGCGGGCTCATCAAAAATGTCCTCGGGCAGGATGACGGCGACGGGGCCGGGCGTGCCGCTTTCGGCGAGGTGGAAGGCGCGGGCGATGACCTCGCTCGCCTGGATGGGCTGCGAGACCTCGAAGACGCCCTTCGTCACGTCGGCGAGCAGCTTGTAGTAATTCTGCTCCTGCAGCGCGAGGCGGCCGAAATCCTTGCGCTCGACATGGCCGATCAGCGCCACCAGCGGCGTTGCGTCGTGGAAGGCCGTGTGCAGCCCGATCATGGCGTTGGTCGCACCGGGGCCGCGCGAGACCAGCACCACACCGGCGCGCCCGTCGCGCATGCGGCCATCGGCCGCGGCCATGAAGGCGGCGCCGCCTTCGTGGCGGCAGACCACGAGCTTGATCTGCGGGAAATCCGAGAGCGCGTCCGTCAGGCCGAGATAGCTCTCGCCGGGGACGCAG
>JAYRQX010000077.1:0-6575 GCA_041910415.1 Acetobacteraceae bacterium
AGCGCCGCGACCTGGCCGCCCCCGGCGGGATAGGCAAAGACCTCGAACCATCGCCCCAGCGGCGCGACGGGCATCTCCATATGCGTGGGCTCGCCGGTACGCGCGACGCGGGCATAGGTATCCAGCCAGTGCGGCTCGATCCCCGGGATCGCCTCGCTGGCCAGCCGCCCGACCATCGCCTCCCGCGGCAAGCCGGTCAGGCGCTCGACCGCGACATTCTGCTCGACGATGCGGAAATCCACGGCACGCCCTTCGGCGTCCTCGACGATCTCCAGCACCACGAAGCCCTCGTGCATGTTCTGGAAGATGCTGCGCCAGCGCTCCTCGCTCGCGCGCAGCGCCTCCTCGGCCTGGCGGCGGTCGGTGATGTCGCTGAACAGCACCGCGACGCGATGCTGCGCGGGGTCGCCGATGCGGAAGGCATAGACGTCGAACCAGCGCCCGCCGAGCGCCTCGGCGTGGTTCTCGAACCGCACCGGCTCGCCTGTGCGCGCGACACGGCCATAGGTCTCGATCCAGTGTTCCTCGATCCCCGGCACCGCGTCGCGGATCCAGCGCCCCTCCAGGCCCTCATGCCCGGTGTGGTGGGTGAAGGCCGGGTTCGCCTCGACAATCAGGTAGTCCACGGGGCGGTCATCCTCGAAGCGCACCTCGAGGATGCAGAAACCGGTCTCGATCGAGTTGAACAGGCCCCGGTAGCGCGCCTCGCTCTCACGCAGCGCCGCCTGGGCGCGCACATTCTCGGACACGTCCGAACCCTGCACGATGATGCCGCTCACCCGGCCATCCGCTTCTCGTGCCGGCTGGTAGATGAAGTCGATATGGTGCAGCTCCGGTGGCGCGCCGGGGGTACGGCTGAGCGGCACCGGGTTGGAAAGGCCGATATACGGCTCCCCGCTGCGATAGACCTGATCGAGCAGGTCACAATAGCGCGTGCCGGCGAGTTCCGGGAAAGCGTCCCGAACCGTCCTTCCGTCGAGCGATCGCTCGCCGACGAGTTTGCGGTAGGCGGCGTTGGCCAGTTCGAAGACATGATCCGGCCCGCTCAGCACGGCCAGGAAGCCCGGTGCCTGGTCGAACAGCCGACGGAGCGTCGCCGTCTTTCGGCTCAGGGTGCGCCCGGCCAGCACCTCCGGCGTCGTCTCCCGGCAAATCACCAGCACGCCGCCGATGCCGCCCGGCGCCGTCTCGTCGTCGATCGGGCCGTAGCTGTAGGTCCAGTAGACCTCGTCGATCCGGCCGTGGCGCAGGATGGGGACCAGGTGGTCCTCGTGCCAGGTCGCACCGCCGCCCCGCATCACCTGGGTGATCTGCGGGCCGATGATGGCCCAGATCTCCGGCCAGCCTTCCTGCCCTGGCATGCCGAGCAGCGCGGGGTGTTTCTCCGGCCCCAGCGAAGCGCTGTAGGCGTCGTTGTAGAAGCAGATCGCGTGCGGCCCCCAGAAGATGAAGATGGGGTGCCGCGTCGTCAGCATCATCCGCACGGCGGTCTTGAGCGCCTGCGGCCAGGATGCCGCCGGGCCGAGCCCGGCCGAGGTCCAGTCGAGGTCGCGCATGCGCTGGCCCATCTGGCCCCCTCCAGCCAGGAATGCAGGGCCCATGGGGGCTTCGGCTTGCGCGGACATCCGCCCCTTCCGCTCCTTCGGATCGCCGGTGCGGCGCTTCGGCCTTCGATCCCTTGGTTGCTTAGCGCGCCCGGGATTTCGAAGTTGCCTGGCGGAACGACATCATGGCGTCAGCCGATCTCGATCCGGGCCTCCCGCACGATGCGGCCCATCAGCTCGGTCTGCGCGCGGACATAGCGCGCGAAATCGGCGGGCGAGGAGCCGACCGGCATGGCGCCGAGCGCCTCCAGCCGCTGCTGCACGTGCTGGGCGGCGAGCGCCGCCTTCGCCGCGTCGTAGAGCCGCGCGACGATGGGGGCGGGCAGGTTGGCGGGCGCGTAGAGCCCGTTCCATTCGTTGAGCTCATAGCCCGGATAGGTTTCGGCCAGGGCCGGCACCTCGGGCAGCGGCGGGATGCGCTCGGTCGTGGTGACGGCAAGCGCGCGGAGCCGCCCTTCCCGCACCAGCTGCAGGCCGGAGGAGACGGTCGCGAAGAGAAAGCTGGTCTGCCCACTGATCAGGTCCGGCAGCGCCGCGGTGCCGCCGCGATAGGGGACATGCGTCGCCTCGACCCCCGCCCGTTCGAGGAACAGCACGGCGGCCAGATGCGCTGCCGTCGCATTGCCGGAGGAGCCATAGGGCTTGCCGGGATTGGCGCGCAGCCAGGTCACGAATTCCGTCACGGTGCGGACGGGCAGCGTGGTCGGCACCACCAGGATCTGCGGCAGCACCACCACCTGGCTGATCGGCGTGAAGGCGTTCGCGTAGTCGAAGCTGAGGCCGCGGATCAGATGCGGGTTCACGGTATGCGCGAGCGCGTCGATCATGATGGTCTGCCCATCGGGCGCGCTGCGCGCGAGTTCCGCTGCGCCGAGCGAGCCGCCGGCGCCGGCCCGGTTCTCCACCACCACGGGCTGGCCGAGGAAGGTCCCGATCGGTCCGCCGAGCAGCCGGGAGGTCGTGTCGACGCCGCCGCCGGGCGGGTAGGGTGCGATCAGGCGGATGGGGCGCGCGGGCGACCAGGGCGCGGTCTGCGCGGAAGCGGCGAAGGGCGCCAGCGCCGCGGCAAGGCTGGCGCGGCGGGTCAGGTGGATCATGCGTGGCGTCTCCCGGGGCATTGCCGGGGAGGATAGCGCGGAATCACCTGGCTGTCCGGATCGGCCGCCCCTGGCGGCGCGGCCGGGGCGGCGGATGCGGGGTCATATGGCGTGAGTGGGAAATGCCCCCACCCCCGGGATGAACGCTTCGCGTTCACCCTGCCCTCCCCCGTTCGCGGCGCTCACAGGGGAGGGAGCCTCCCTCCCCTGCGAAGCGGGGGAGGGCTGGGGTGGGGGCACATCCCACGCACCCGACAACGGGGGGGATGGAAACCCACGCGGTTCGCGCATGCCGCCATGCGAGGTCAATAACCAATCACACTGCGCGGCGGATGCAGCGATCGGCGCGAGAACGACAATGCCGGCAGCCAGGGCGATCCCGGACAGAAGGGGCTCGCTGCGCTTGAATCGAAGCAACAGGATTGTTGCAACAGCCAAGATGGAGACGGCCTGGATGTCGGCCCCTCCGAATATAGAGTGAAGGTTGGATCTTCGTGTGCCGGCCACCAGGGAAAAAACCCTCGCGCAGCATCGCGATAACTGCCCGAATAAAACAGGGCCGGATGGTCCTCCCACCCGGCCCGCGCCGTCGTCAGACCGGCGTGAACATCGTCGCCGGCGGGCCATCGCCTTCCGTCGGCTTGAACACCACCTTCACCTTCTGCCCGATCTTCAGCGCATCGAGGTCGCAATCCACGATGTTCGTGAAGACGCGCACGCCCTCGTCGAGCTCGACATAGGCCACGCAGTACGGCTCCTTCGTCCGCATCACGGTGTAGGTGTAGATCTTGCCCGTGCCCTTGGCCTCGATCATCTCCACGTTGTTCGACAGCGTGAAGGGCGAGGCGCCGCGCGGATACCAGAAGACCTTGCCGGTATCCTTGCACTTGCCGATCAGCAGCCGGCCTTCGCGCGCTGCGTCGAAATAGGGCTTGTTCGTCGGATCCACGCTGATCTGCGGGATCTTCCGGTTCGATGCCATCGTCGCCATGGCCGCTTACTCCCGTTCCATGATGAGCGTCGCCGCGCCGTGGCGCGTGCCGAGCAGCCCGCCCGTGCCATGCGCGAGCGCGAGCGTGCAGCCCGGCACCTGCACCTTCGGATGCGCCTCGCCGCGCAGCTGGCGCACCGCCTCGATCACCTTCGTCATGCCGCCGCGATTGGCCGGGTGGTTGTTGCAGAGCCCGCCGCCATCCGTGTTGAAGGGCAGCTTGCCGACGCCCGAGATCAGGTTGCCGTCCTGGACGAATTTCCCGCCCTCGCCCTTCTTGCAGAAGCCGAGGTCTTCGAGCTGCACGAGCACGGTGATGGTGAAGCTGTCATAGATGGACGCGTACTGGATGTCGGCCGGCTTCACCCCCGCTTCCTCGAAGGCGCGCGGGCCGGACCAGACGCCGGCGGAGTAGGTGAGGTCGGTCGCACCGGCGGCCTGGTTCTTCGTCGCCTCGCCCGCGCCCTTCACCTTCACCAGCGGCCGCTTCAGCGATTTGGCGATCTCGGGACGCGCGACGATCAGCGCGCCGCCGCCATCGCTGATCACGCAGCAATCGAGGCGATGCAGCGGGTCGGAGACCATGGGCGAGTTCACGACATCCTCGACGGTCACCACCTTCGGCAGCATCGCATGCGGGTTGTGCTGCGCGTGGGTGGAGGCCGCGACCTTGATCCAGGCCAACTGCTCGCTCGTCGTGCCGAACTCATGCATGTGCCGCTGCGCGACCATGGCGTAGGCGTTGGCGACCGTGCGGCCATAGGGGATCTCGAAGGGATCGTCGGGGACGTTCACGCCCCAGCTCCGCGGCGCGGTGCCCGTCGCCATCGCTTCTGTGCGCGGGCGTCCCGCCAGCGTGATCAGCGCGATGTTGCAGCGGCCCTGCGCGATCGCCTCGGCCGCATGGCCGACATGCATCACGTAGGAGCAGCCGCCCATGTCGGTGCTGTCCAGGTGCTTCAGCTTCGTGAAGCCCAGATAGTCCGCCATGTTGAGCGGCCCGAGGCCAGGTGCCGCGCCGGTGCAGAAATAGCCGTCGATGTCGTCATGCGTGAGGCCGGCATCCTGCAGCGCGCCATAGGCGACTTCCGCATGAAGCTGGGCCACGGATTTGGTGTCGGCCTTGCGCGTCGGGTGCTCGAAGGCCCCGACGATGTAGGCCTTGCCGTTGATGCTCACGGTTTCCTCCTGGATGGGTGGCGCCAGACAACCAGCCTTGGCCGGGGCTGTCGAGGGCTGCCCGGACGCCCTATGGTCCGCCATCGTGGAGCCCGTGGACCTCGCCCTCTGCCTGGCCGTGGATACGTCGTCATCGGTGGATTACGATGAATTCGGGCTGATGATGGGCGGCTATGCCACCGCCTTCCGCGATCCCGCCATCGCCGCCGCCTGCATCGCGGGACCGCGCGGCGCGATCGCCGTCGCCATGCTGCAATGGTCCAGCATCGGCGTGCAGGAGGTGGTGCTGCCCTGGACACGGCTCGGCGACGCTGAGGCGGTCGCCGCCCTTGCCGAGGCGCTGGACGTGACGCCCCGTGTCGCCCGCGCCGGTGCGACGGCGCTGGGGGAAGGACTCGCGGCCTCCCTCGCGCTGCTGGCCCGCTGCCCGGCGGAGGCGGCGCGCGGCGTGGTGGATGTCTCCGGCGACGGCCCGAGCAACCAGGGCCGCCCGCCCGCGCCGGTGCGCGACATCGGCGTGGCGGCGGGGGTCACGATCAACGCGCTCGCCGTGCTGAGCGACGAGGCGGATCTGGTCGCGCATTACCGGGAGGAACTGATCGGCGGACCGGGTTCCTTCGTGATGGAGACGCCCGATTACGCCGCCTTCGCGGAGGCGATCCGCGAGAAGCTGCTGCGGGAGATCGGGGGCAGTCCGAGCGCCTGAGGATGGGGAGATGGCCCCCACCCCGGCCCTCCCCCCCTTCCGCAGGGGAGGGAGCCTCTCCCTCCCCTGTGAGCAGAGCGAACGGGGGAGGGCAGGGTGAACGCGAAGCGTTCATCCCGGGGGTGGGGGCATTTCCATATCACCTCTTGCCATCCCCCCGCCCTTCATGCCTTTCTCCCGCCCGCATCAAGAGTTGGGCCGGCGCCCAACGCCAACCTGCCTACCCGGGCAAGGTGGCGACCTCCGCAAAGGGGGGATGCGGCCGCTCCGGCAACCAAACGGGATGCGTCGCGCCACGCCGGTTCCGCTCCAGACGAAGGAGGAACCCGTGTTCGACGCCACCACCGCGCCCGACCTTGCCCTGCTGCTCGCCCCCGGCGACCAGGCGGAATTCGTCGCCCTTTGCCAATGGACGACGCGGATGGGGCGGATGGAGACATCCTGGCTCTACGTTGTGCTGCACCGGGGCCATGGCGCCTGGACGCATGCCTATCGCGTCGTGCCGGGGCGATGTCCGGGCCATCTCACCGTGTATCTGGAGCGTGCCGGGGAAGGCGATGCGCGCGCCGCATTGCGGGACTGGCTGCGCGCCCGTGCGGTCGAAGCGGATGGGCGGCGGTGACCGGCTTGCGCCGGGGGGCAAGGCCGGGGCAGAAGGCGCGACCTTCAGTGGATCGCCCATGCTTCTGCTCATCCCCGGCCCCGTCCAGACGCGCCGCGAGACGCGCGCCGCCATGGCGTGCGACATCGCACCGTGGGACCTCGACTTCCACGCCGTCTATGCCCGGATACGCGACCGCGTCCGCGACATCGCCGGCGGCGTCGCCGGCCAGCACGCCACCCTGCCGTTGCAGGGGGCGGGCCATTTCATCGTGGAAGCCACGATCCGCACGCTGATCCCGGCCGGCGGCAAGCTGCTGATCCCGACCAACGGCTCCTACGCCAACCGCATGGCGCGCCTCGCGCGGGAGGCCGGGCGCATCGTCGTGCCGCTGGAA
>JAYRQX010000078.1:0-4023 GCA_041910415.1 Acetobacteraceae bacterium
AGGGCGAAGACGTCGTCCAGCGTCGGGCGGATGATGTGGTCGCTGGCCGCGATCCCGTCCCGCGCCAGCCGCGCCGCGAGGCCGTCCATCGCCTCGGGCTCGCCATGCACCAGGAAGACGCCGCCCGGGACCCTGCCGCGCGCCTGCAGCCAGCGCGCCAGCTCCGGCGCATCGGCATGGCCCGAGTAATCCGCCATGCGCCGGATGCGCGCGGCGACACGGATGGTCTCGCCCTGGATGCGGACCTCGGCGCGGCCGTCCTGGAGCAGCCGCCCGAGCGTGCCGTCCGCCTGGAAGCCCGAGAGCAGCACCGTCGCATCGGCGTTCCACAGCCAGCGCTTGAGGTGGTGGCGGATGCGCCCCGCGTCGCACATGCCCGAGCCCGCGACGATGACGTGGAAGCCCCGGATATCCGTGATGCTGCGGCTCTCCTCGGCGCTCTCGGTGTAGCGGATGAGCGGCGAACGGAGTGCGTGGCGGATGGACTTGCCGTCGGGCATCGCCGAAGCGTGGCGCACGAACACCTCGGTCGCGCGCGTGGCGAGCGGGCTGTCCACGACGACCGGTGCCTTATCGACCTGGCCGCTTTCCATCAGCGCGACCAGGTCCCAGCAGATCTCCTGCGTGCGCTCCACCGCGAAGGCGGGGATCAGCAGCGCACCGCCGGCCTGCGCTGCCTCCCGCACGAAGCCCGCGAGCGCGGCGCGGCGCTCGGTGCGGGAGGTGGCGGGGCGATCCTCGTCGCCATAGGTCGATTCCAGGAAGACATGGTCCGGTGCGTCGGGTGCCTCGGGGTGGCGATGCAGCGCCGAGGCATCGGGTCCGAGGTCGCCGGAGACCAGCACCCGCATCGGGCGATCGCCATCGCCGAAGGCGAGCTCGATGGACGCCGAGCCCAGCATGTGCCCGGCATTCCACCACCGCGCCCGCAGGCCCGGTACGATTCCGATCCATTGGTTGAATGGAACGGCGCGGAAGGCGTGCATCGCCCGTTCCGCATCCTCTGCGGTGTAGATCGGCTGGACCATGTCCCGTCCGCGCGCGCGGTTGCGGCGGTTGAGCTGGCGGACCTCGGTTTCCTGCACATGCCCCGAATCCGGCAGCATGCAGGAACAGAGGTCGAGGCTCGCCTGCGTGGCATGGACGGGGCCGCGGAACCCGTCGCGCACCAGCCGCGGAATGAGGCCGGAATGATCGATGTGCGAATGCGTCAGCAGCACCGCATCCACCGATGCGGGCGCGTAAGGGAAGCTCTCCCAATTCAACGCCTTCAGGGTCTTGGGACCCTGGAACAGTCCGCAATCCACCAGCACGCGACCGCCCGGCGCGGTGAAGAGGAGGGAAAGCCCGGTCACGGTGCGGGCCGCCCCGCAGACCTGCAATGTCACGTCCATGCGCTCACCTTCCCGCAGACGTGCTTCCCGCATGGGGGAACGCACCGGCTTGCTGTTGCACCCCTACCTAGTTTAGTTGACAGTGAAACCGGGGGGCTTGTCTTGATGCAGGTCATGCCCGCCGCTCCGCAGTCACGGGGAAGGGTTCGCTGGACGCGATGACGCCGTTGGACGTCACACGCTCGTTGATGGAGAACGCCTCGGTCGAGGCGCAGGTCTGCGTGAAATGCGGATCGCGCTCGCTCGGCCTTTGCGCGCCGCTCGGCGCCGAGGGCCTGCACGACATGGCCGGGGAGACCGAGCGCTTCACGATGGAGCCGCGCGAGGTGCTGTTCCACCAGGGCGATCCGTCGCGCTACGTCTATACGCTCACCTCCGGCACCGCGCGGCTGATCCGCGTGCTGGCCGATGGCCGCCAGGCCGCGATCGGCTTCCGGTTCGCCGGCGACATGCTGGGCTATGCCGCGGGCGAGGAATACATCTTCGGCGCCGAGGCGCTGACGCCGGTCACGGTCTGCCGCATGGAACGCAAGCGGCTGGACGAGATGTTCCAGCGCTACCCCGTGCTGGAGCGGCGCTTCCGCGAACTGGCGGCGCAGGAGCTGGCGGCGAGCCAGGACCACATCATGGCGCTCGGCCGCTTCACGGCCGAGGAACGGGTCGCTGCATTCCTGCTGGTGCTGATCGAGGCGCAGGAACGGCGCGGCCGCCACGGCCCGGTCTTCGAACTGCCGGCGACGCGGGCGGATATCGGCGAGTTCCTGGGCCTGACGCTCGAGACGGTGAGCCGGGCGATCTCCTCCTTCCGCAAGCGCGGCTGGGTGAAGCTGCACGGGCATTCCGGCATCGAACTGCTGCACCGCGCGCATCTCGCCGCCCTCGCCGCGGGCGACGGGGAGAATTAATTTTCTCGTTGCCTCAAGCGCCGGCGCGACCTCCGGTCGCTTGGCTTGCGCGCCATGCGCTGGCGCATTGGCCGCGGCTGATGGGCTGGGCGCGTTCGCGCTTTGCGCTCGCGGCCCGCGGCAATCCGCGGGCCGACGTGTGTCATACCTGCGGCACGAGGCTTTGACTCGTGCCGAGGCCGCGAATGCGGCCCGCCGGCGGTCCGGCGAGCCAAGCAAACCGGAGGTTTGCGCCCGGCGCATGAGGGGGGCCTGATGCGGTCACGCATCAGGACCGCGAGTACAACGGTTTTTCTCAGCGGCGCGGCTGCAGGCCGTTCATGAAGTTCGTGACCTCGCGGTTCAGGAAGGCGATGTCCTCCGGGAAGCCGCCGCCGGCCGAGGCATGGCCGGTGACGCTGCCGGGGCGGATCGTCACCACCCGGGCATTGGGCATGCGCTGCGCCGCATCCTGCGGCTCGTATTCGGGGTTCAGCAGGTCCGTGGTGCCGGTCAGCACGAGGGTGGGCGCGGTGATGCTCCGCAGCGCGCGGTCCATGTCGCCGCCCATGCCAGGCGTCTGCGCGATGTTGTGCCGTTCATAGGCCCAGCTCTGGTAGATCCAGTCATTCGCATCGAAGGCGCGCACCAGGTTGCCGGTCTGCTGCTCGAGCCAGGGCAGCACGGCCATCGGGTCCTGGCGGAACTGGTCGCGGTACATCTCGGGCGTGCGGGCCGAGAGGAAGGACAGGATCGTCCGCCACAGCCGGATGCCGCGTTCGGGCGGCGCGGTGTAATTGCCGCCGTTCCAGGCGGGATCGAGCATGATCGCCTGGCGAGATGCGTCCAGCACCGCGACCGTCCAGGCCGGCGTGCGCGCGAGCGGCACCATGGCGACGAGGCCGTCCATGTCGTTCGGATGGCTCACGCCCCATTGCAGGACCTGCATCCCGCCCATCGAGGGGCCGACGACGGCGACGACATGCGGAATGCCGAGATGCTCGGTCATCAGCCGGTGCTGCGAAGCGACCATGTCGCGGACCGAGAATCGCGGGAATGCCATGCGCGGCTGCGCCGTGGAGTTGCTGGGCGAGGTGGTGAGCCCGTTGCCGATCGCATCCGTCGCGACAATGAAGTAGCGGTTGGTGTCGAGTGCGCGTCCCGGCCCGATCATGAAGTCCAGCCGGTGATGATTGCCGCCGATGGCGGTGACCATCAGGATCGCATTGCTGCGCGCCGCGTTCAGAATGCCATGCGTGACGTAGGAGATCCGGAAGTCGCGGATCGTCTCGCCGCTTTCCAGGCGGAAGTCGCCCATCGCCCAGCCTTGGTGGGGTGGATCGTTCGGCCCGTGCGCGCCGGCCGGGCGCAGCATGCAGGCCAGGGCAAGCGCGGCGACCGCCAGCATGCGTCGAAGCATCGTTTCCCCCCTTTCATCGAACCGGTCTTCGCCGGCCCGCGATCAAAGCGCGGAACCAGGGCCACGCTCAACCGCGGCCGCCCGCCAGGCCCCGCGCCTCCGGCAGCCCGCGCAGCCGCAGCATGGCGAGGCACCCGAGCGCCGGCCCGATGGCGAGGAACGCGAAGGCTCCGCCGCCCCAGCCCAACCGCGCCACGGCAAGCGGCATCAGGTGGATGGTCACCAGCGTCAGCGCGAAGCCGAGCGCGGTCTGCACCGTCAGCATGGTGCCGCGCAGCCCGGGCTGGGACAGCTCGGCGACGCTCGCGCTGAACTGCGCGGAATC
>JAYRQX010000079.1:0-5507 GCA_041910415.1 Acetobacteraceae bacterium
ATCCGGCCAGGTCCAGCGCCTGGTCGAGCTGCGCGTCGATTGCGACGGCGACACGCTGCTGGCGCTGGTCGAGCAGACCGGCGTCGCCTGCCACACGGGCCGGCACAATTGCTTCTTCCGCGCGATCCGCGACGGGGCACTCGCAGAAATCGCGCCAGTGCTGATGGACCCGGAGGCGCTCTACGGCGCGGACGGGCACAGGCACGCGTGAAAAATCCCTTTCCCGTCCCCGTCACGGTCATCACGGGCTTCCTCGGCGCCGGCAAGACGACGCTGCTCAACCGCCTCCTGAAGCGGCCGGAGATGGAGGGCACCGCCGTCCTCATCAACGAGTTCGGCGAGATCGGGCTCGATCACCTGCTGGTCGAGCGGCTGGACGAGGACACGGTGCTGCTCAACGCCGGCTGCCTCTGCTGCACCGTGCGCGGCGATCTCGTGAAGGCGCTGCGCGAGCTCGCCGTGAAGATCGAGCAGGGCCGCGCGATCCGGCGCGTCGCGATCGAGACCACGGGCCTCGCCGATCCCGCGCCGATCCTGATGACGCTGATGTCGGACCCCGTGGTGCTGCGCGCCTATCGCCTGGACGGCGTGGTGACGCTGGTCGATGCCGCGAACGGCGCCGCGACGCTGGATGCGCAGCCGGAGGCGGTGAAGCAGGCCGCGGTCGCCGACCGGCTGGTGCTGACCAAGGCGGATCTCGCGACGCCCGAGGCCATCGCGGCGCTGCAGGCACGGCTGCGCGCGCTGAACCCCGGCGCGCCGCTGCTGCACGCGACGCAGGGCGAGATCGACCCCGATGCGCTGCTGGGCGCCGGCCCCTTCGACCCCGACGCGAAGGCGCCGGATGTGCGGCGCTGGCTGGACGAGGAAGCCTTCCACGACCACGCGCACCATGATCACCACCACGGCCACCACCATCACCACGATCACGACCGCAACCGGCACGACGCCCATATCCGTGCCTTCTGCCTGACCTTCGACGAGCCCTTGCACTGGGAAGGCATCGCGACCTGGATCGAGATGCTGATCATGACCCGCGGCGATGCGCTGCTGCGCGTGAAGGGCATTTTGAACATTGCCGGCGAGGAGCACCCGCTCATTCTCCACGGCGTGCAGCACGTCTTCCATCCGCCGATCCGCCTGCCCGCCTGGCCCGCGGGCGACGACCGGCGGTCGCGCATCGTCTTCATCACCCGCGACCTCACGCGCGAGACCGTCGAGAATGGCTTGGCCGCGTTCAACCAGGCCGCCGCGGAGGGGCGACGGGTGGTGCGTTGAGCCGTGGGTGCGTCGCTGTGATGGTCGCCTAATCGTGAAGGTCGCCGCGCCGACCCCCGTCAATCGGTTCAGCGCAGCCGCTTTGGGCTTCCGCACGCCGCGGAGCGCCTTCCCTGGCACGCCGCGGAAAAAAAAGTTTCGTTTGGGAGCCACGGCAAATGCGCTAGAATCCACCTCGATCGCCTAGGGAGGACAGCCATGGCCTCGATGGTGGTTCACGACCGACGTCTGCTCGGCGGCACGCCTGCTTTCTACAACTTCGTCATGCAGGTGAACGCAGGCACCAGCATCAATCACATCATCAGCACCGTCACGGGTTCCGCGCGCAAGAAGGGCAGGCTCCGCCGCCTGCACATCCTCTGCCACGGCTTCGAGGCGAACTGGGACATGGGGGCCGGCATGTCGGTACCCGAACAGCATGGCGGCTTCGGCCTGCAGGTCGGCACGCAGGGGCTGAACCTCTTCAACTACGGGCTCACATCGGCCTGGAGCCGGCTCATCGACGAAATCGTGCTCTTCTCCTGCGCGCCGGCCGATACGGGCGCAGGCAACGCGGGCACCTGGGGCGACGGGCGGCGCTTCTGCGGCTACCTCGCCCTGATGACGAACGCGCACATCATCGCCGCGCGCGACACGCAGACCTACAACAGCACCAACATGGCGATCCCGATCGACTTCGGCCCGTGGGAAGGCCCGCTCTACGATTTCAGCCCCGCCAATCCGGAAGGCGTGCTGGTCCCCGATCCCACGAAATACAAGACGCAGAAGAGCGCCGCCGACATCCTGCCCTGACGCGGCGCCGCCATTGCCGCGGTGTGAAGCGCTTCATTCACGTGCCGCTGCGCGCTGCCCATCCTGACCGTGCTGCTTCAGGAAGGGAGTTCGGCCCATGGCCTCGATGGTTGTCCACGACCGGCGCCTCAAGGGCGTCACCCCCGCCTACTACAACTATGTCATGCAGGTGAACGAGCACGTCTCGACCAACCACATCTGCCAGGTGGTGGCGCGGCGCGCGCGGGAACGCGGCAAGCTGAAGCGCCTGCACATCCTCTGCCACGGCTACGAATCCCACGACATCGAGGACCTGCAGCAATGCGTTGTCGATGCCCGTGGCGGCTTCGGCCTGCAGCTCGGCCGCGACAACCTCGATCTCAACAATTACGGACTGACCGCCGCCTGGAAGGGCCTGGTGGACGAGATCGTCATCTTCGCCTGCGCCACCGCCGACAGCCCGAACCAGGGCAAGGACGGCGATGGCCGCCGGCTCTGCGGCTACATCTCGCTGCTGGCGAACACCAAGGTGATCGCGGCGCGCGACACGCAGTACTATTTCCACGCCAGCGACGCGAAGCCGATCGACTTCGGCGACTGGGAAGGGCCGGTCTACGAGTTCAGCACGGCCAACCCGATGGGCACCACCATCGCGAACCCCAATCGCTACAAGGTTCAGCGCAGCGCGGCCGACGCCGCCTGAAGCATGCCCGGCCCGCCTCGGTGGCGGGCCGCCGCGCCTTCGGCTAGAGGGGCCGGCATGACCGGCTCCCCGCTCCGTTTCGATACCCTGACCGGCGACGCGCTGCGCGCGGAATTGTCTGATCTGGCGCGCCTGCGCACGCAGGTCTTCCGCGACTGGCCCTACCTCTACGACGGCGAGGAAGGCTATGAGCGCCGCTACCTCGCGACCTATGCCGAAAGCCCCGGCGCCGCGGCGGTCGTCGCTCGCGACGGCGACGCGATCGTCGGCGCCGCGACCTGCCAGCCCATGGCGGAGGCGGGCGATGCGGTGGGAACGGCCTTCCGCGCCCGCGGCATCGATCCGGCGCGGGTCTGCTATTTCGGCGAAAGCGTGCTGCTGCCGCAGTACCGCGGCCAGGGCGCCGGCGTGCGCTTCTTCGCAGCGCGCGAGGCCCATGCCAGGGCGCTGGGCGCAACCATCGCCGCCTTCTGCGCCGTCACGCGCAACGAGAACGATCCACGCAAGCCCAAGGGCTACGTGCCGCTCGACGGCTTCTGGCGCCATCGCGGCTACACGCGCCGCCCGGATCTCTCCTGCGTCTTCCACTGGAAGGAAGTGGGCGACGACCGCGAGACGCCGCACAGCCTCGGCTTCTGGATGAAGGCGCTGGACGGGGGCGTGCTGCCGTGACGTCGCTCCGCCTCGGCCTGCTGCAATATCCGGTGGAGCGGCCCGGGGGCATCGCGGGTTTCGGCGCCAAGCTCGACCGCTGGCTCGAACAGGCGACGGGGCAGGCCGACCTGCTGGTGCTGCCGGAATATGCCTGCGTGGAACTCGGCGCCGCCCTCGTCGGCCGCGACGCGACGGATGAGCGGACGGAGCTCGCCGCCATGGTCGCCGCCGCCCCCGACATCCTGGGCGCGATGCGCGACGCGGCCAAGCGCCACGCAACCTGGCTGCTGGCCGGCACGCTGCCGATGCGCAACGCGGAAGGCCGCGTCGTCGCCCGCGCGCCGCTGATCGCGCCCGATGGCCGCATGGCCTTCCAGGAGAAGCGCATGATGACGCGCTTCGAGGACGAGCGCTGGGGCGTGACCCCGGGCGCGGATCCACGGGTCTTCGAGACACCCTGGGGCCTGATCGGCATCTCCATCTGCTACGATGTGGAGTTTCCGCAGCATGTCCGCGCGCAGGTGGAGGCCGGTGCCTGGGCGATCCTGGCGCCGTCCTGCACGGACACGCGCCATGGCGCCCATCGCGTCGCCATCGGCGCCCGCGCCCGCGCGCTGGAGAACCAGTGCTACGTCGCGACCGCGCCCACCGTCGGCATGGCGCCCTGGTCCGCGGCGCTCGACGTGAATGTCGGCCAGGCCGCGGTCTATGGCCCGGTGGATCGCGGCTTTCCGGAGGATGGGGTGCTGGCGATGGGCACGGCCGACGTGCCGCGCTGGGTCTTCTGCACGCTCGACCGCTCGCGCATCGCCGAGGTCCGTGCGCACGGCGCCGTGCGCAACCACCAGGACTGGCCGACGGCGCCCTTCGCGCGGCCGGCGCCGGCGGTCTTCGCGTGACGCTCGTCTATGTCATCGCCGGCGAGGCCTCGGGCGACGTGCTCGGCGCGCGGTTGATCGCGGCGCTGCGCGCGCGACGGCCGGGGCTGCAATTCGCGGGCATCGGCGGCGACCGCATGGCGGAACTTGGCGTGCCCTCGCTCTTCGACTTCCGCGAGCTCGCGCTGATGGGGCTGCTGGAAGTGCTGCCCAACATCCGCCGCCTTGCGCGCCGCCTGGATGAGACGGTGGCCGACATCATGGCGAAGCGGCCCGCCCTTGTCGTCACCATCGACAGCCCCGGCTTCACGCTGCGCGTCGCCGAACGCGTGAAGGCACAGGGCATCCCGGTCGTGCACTATGTCGCGCCGCAGGTCTGGGCCTGGCGACAGAAGCGTGTCCTGACGCTGAAGCGGAAGGTGGACCGCATCCTCTGCCTGCTGCCCTTCGAGCCCGTCTTCTTCGAACGCGCCGGCGTGCCCGTGACCTTCGTCGGCCATCCCGTGCTGGAGAGCGGCGTGGATGCCGGTGACGCGGCGCGGTTCCGCAACGCCCATGGCATCGGGCCGGAGGAACGCCCGGTGATCGTCATGCCCGGCAGCCGGCGCATGGAGGTCTCGCGTCTCTTGCCCATCTTCGGCGAGGCGCTGCGCATCGCCGAACAGCGCGTGCCGGGGCTGCGGCCCGTGGTGCCGGTCGCGCCCGTGGTGGCGGACGCGGTGCGCCGCGGCACCGGATCCTGGCCGGTGCAGCCCATCCTGACCGCGACGCTGCAGGACAAGCACGACGCCTATGCCGCGGCCTCCGCCGCGCTGATCAAGTCCGGCACCTCGTCGCTCGAGATGGCGGTCGCGCGCATCCCGCATGTGGTGGGCTACCGGCTGAACCCGGTGACGGCGGCAATCATGACGCATCTCATCAAGGTGCGCTTCGCCTCCATCGTGAACCTGTTGGCCGACCGCATGCTGGTGCAGGAACGCATCCACACCGACTGCAAGCCGGAGATCCTGGCCGCCGACCTGCTGCGCGTGCTGACGGATGACGAAGCACGCGCCGAACAGCGCGCGGGGTTCGACGAGGTGCTGGCCATGCTCCGGCCACCCGACGGCCGGCCGAGCGAGGCCGCCGCCGCGGCGGTCCTCGCCGAGCTGGACGCCCAGGCCTAGCGCAGCTGCGCCTGCGCCGCCTGGATGCCGGCATTCGCGCATTCCTCGTCGATCTGG
>JAYRQX010000080.1:0-2595 GCA_041910415.1 Acetobacteraceae bacterium
GTCACGCCGGACAGCTTCTCGGACGGTGGCCGCCACGCTGATGCGGGCGCGGCGGTGGCGGCGGGACATGCGATGCTGGAGGCGGGCGCGGACCTGCTCGACATCGGCGGGGAGAGCACGCGGCCGGGGGCGGAGCCGCTTTCGCCCGAGGAGGAACAGGCCCGCATCCTTCCCGTGGTGCGGGAACTCGCCAAGGCCGCGACGATCAGCGTGGACACGCGCCATGCCGCCACCATGCTGGCGGCGCTGGAGGCCGGCGCGGAGATCGTCAACGACATCTCCGCGCTGCGGCACGATCCGGACGCCGTGCGCGTCGTGGCAAGGGCCGAGGTGCCGGTCATCCTCATGCACATGCTGGGCGACGACCCCCGGCGCATGCAGGACGATCCGCGCTATGACGACGTGGCGCTGGATGTCGCGCGCTTCCTGCGCGACCGCGTGGAGACGGCCGAGGCGCTCGGCATTCCGCGCAGCCGCATCATGGTCGATCCGGGCATCGGCTTCGGCAAGACGCTGGCGCACAACCTGGAACTGCTGGACCGCCTGCCGCTGCTGGCGGGGATCGGCTGCCGCATTCTCCTCGGCGCGTCCCGCAAGCGGTTCCTGGGGACGCTGACCGGCGAACGCGAGGCGGGAAAGCGCGTGATCGGCAGCGTGGCCGCGGCGCTGGCGGGTGCGTCCCGCGGCGCGGCGGTGCTGCGCGTGCACGACGTGGCCGAGACGGTGCAGGCCTTGGCGGTGTGGCGCGCGACGACCGAGGGCGCGCCGGACGCCGAACCCTAGATCACCTGGTTCCAGGCTTCCGGATAGAGCCGGTAGGTCCCGCCTTCCCGCGCCAGATGCCCGGTCGCCGGGAAGTGCAGGTGCATGCCCGCGATGTGGGTCCTTTCCGTCGCCACCATGTCGAAGACGCGCCGGCGCGTGGCCGCCGCCTGCGCGGGGTCCACGTCGAAGGCGATGGTGACCTCGGGTCGCGGCACCTGCACCTCGGGCAGATGCACGATGTCGCCCCAGATCAGCAGGGACTGCCCGCCCGAGGCGATGAGATAGCCGCAATGCCCGGGCGTATGTCCCGGGAAGTGCTGGGCGGTGACGCCCGGGAAGACTTCCGTCCCGCCCTGGAAGAGCTTCAGCCGGTCCAGGTACGGCGCCATCTGCCGCTTCGCCATCGGGAAGTACGCTCCGCCCGTCGGCACGCCCTGGCCGCTGCGCGCGACCTCCGCTTCGGCCTCCGCGCTCGTCCAGTAGTCGCGTTCGGCCGCGTGCATGGCGAGCTCGGCCTTCGGGAAGAAGGCGCCGCCATCATTCGTGGCGAGCCCGTTGGAATGGTCGGGGTGCATATGGGTCAGCAGCACCGTGTCGATTTGGTCCGGCGCCACGCCCGTCGCGGCCAGGTTCTCGAGCAGGCGCCCGGAACTTTTCTGCATGTGCGTGCCGGCACCCGTGTCGATCAGCGCGACGCGGCCGCCGGAATGGATCAGGAAGCAGTTGAGCGAGGTCCGCCGCGGCACCGGCCGGAAGGCCGCGCGCAGCATCGCCGAGGAGTCCTCGACGGTGATGTTCTGCAGCACCGCCATCGAGCCATCGAGGAAGCCGTCGCTCACCACGGTCAGCGTGATGTCGCCGATGCGGCGGTGATGGATGGCGGGGACCTGCTGGGTCGGCGGCACGGGCATGGACGATTCCTGATGGCGTCGCGGCAGCGAAGCACGGTGGGCGGCGTCGACCAAGCGCGCGATCCCCGCATGGACGAGCGCGAGGGCCAGGGAGTAGGGAAGGGGCCGGAGGTCCCACCATGCCCCAGAATTCGGCCCCGGCCGCGCCCCCGCCGCGAAAGCTCTTCGGCACCGACGGTATCCGCGGCAAGGCCAACACGGCGCCCATGGATGCCGCGACCGCGCTGCGCCTCGGCCAGGCCGCGGGCCGCTACTTCAACCGCGGCACGCATCGCCATCGCGTGGTGATCGGCAAGGACACGCGGCTCTCGGGCTACATGCTGGAACCTGCGCTGGCCGCGGGCTTCGTCGGCGCGGGCATGGATGTGGTGCTGGTCGGGCCGCTGCCCACGCCGGCCATCGCGCTGCTGACGCGCTCGCTCCGCGCCGATCTCGGCGTGATGATCAGCGCGTCCCACAATCCCTATGAGGACAACGGCATCAAGCTGTTCGGGCCGGATGGGCTGAAGCTGTCGGACCAGCAGGAATCCGAGATCGAGGCGCTGATGGAAGGCAACCTGGTCTCCGCCCTGGTGCCGCCCTCGCGCCTCGGCCGCGCCTCGCGGCTCGACGACGCGCCGGGGCGCTACATCGAGGCAGCGAAGGCGTCCTTCCCGCGCGGGCTGACGCTGGAAGGGCTGCGCATCATCGTCGATTGCGCCCATGGCGCCGCGTACAAGGTGGCGCCGACCGTGCTGTGGGAACTGGGCGCCGAGGTCGTCTCCATCGGCGTCGCGCCGGACGGCTTCAACATCAACAGGGGCGTGGGCTCTACCGCGCCCGGGCAGCTCGCCGAGATGGTGCGCGAGCGGCGGGCGGATCTCGGCATCGCGCTCGATGGCGATGCGGACCGCATCGTGCTGATCGACGAGGAAGGGCA
>JAYRQX010000081.1:0-1888 GCA_041910415.1 Acetobacteraceae bacterium
CTGATGGACTTGCAGTTGCCTCGGCTCGATGGGCTGGGCGCGAGCGTGGCGATCCGGCGCCTTCCGGGGCATGCCACGACACCGATCGTGGCGATGACGGCCAACGCGTTCGAGGAGGACGGCGCCGCCTGCATGGCCGCCGGAATGAATGATCATCTGACCAAGCCGGTCATCCCCGATCACTTTTACGCGGCGCTGGAAAAGTGGCTGACGCGCGGGTGAGCGGCCCGAATGCGCGTGAGATGCCGGAATGCGGGCGAATCGGGGGGCGGCGGCGGCGCGCGCGGCGCAAAGGTCAGTCCTGGCGGGACGGCGTCGGGCGGCGGCACGGGCAAATTTTGCGACGAACGGGAATAATCGGGCGGCCGGGCGCGTTGACCGTAATGTAGATAGCGCACCGTCCACCCGACGCCGAGCCCATGCACCGCACGACAACCCCGCTTCCGCCGATGTCTCCCGATGCCCCGATCGTTCCGGGTGCCGGCGCCGGCCGGCCTGACGCCCGGGCCGGGGCCTGACGCGGATGGACAGCCACGCCATACTTGCCGAGTTGCCGCGCCTTCGCCGCTATGCGCGGGCGCTGGTGGGCGATCGCGCCGCCGCCGACGATCTGGTCCAGGACACGCTCGAGCGCGCCTGGTCGCGGGCAGCGCAGTGGCGCCCGGGGAGCGATCTGCGCTCGTGGCTTTTCGCCATCATGCACAACCTGCGGGTCGACCAGGTGCGGCGTCCGGCCATCGCGAGGACCGAGATCGGTGAGGACGACATCGATATTCCCGTGCGCGCGACCCAGACCGACGGGATCGAACTATCCGAACTGGGCGCCGCGCTGGCCTTGCTCCCCGAGGAGCAGCGCGCGGTGCTGCTGCTGGTCGCGCTCGAGGACATGAGCTATGCCGAGATCGCGGCGACGCTCGAAATTCCGCCGGGCACGGTGATGTCGCGGCTGGCGCGCGGGCGCGAGCGGCTGCGCAAGATCCTCGATACCCGTTCGACCCCTGCCATCCTGCGAGTCGTGCGATGAACCCAGAACAGATTCCCAACGAAGACCTCCACCGCTACGTGGACGGCGAACTCACCGAGGCGCGCCACGCCGAGATCGCGGCCGCTCTGGCGGGCCACCCCGGGCAGGCGCGGCGCGTCGACGCCTACCGCGACCAGAAGCAGGCGCTGCGCCATGCCTTCGATCCGGTGCTCGACGAACCATTGCCCGAGGCCTTGAAGGCGCTGGCGAAGGCCCCCGCGCCGGCGCGCCGCGAGCGGCTTGCGCCGTGGTCCTTGCAGCGGATCGCGGCAAGCGTGGTGATCGCCGCGCTTGGCGGGCTGATCGGCTGGACGGCGCACGAGCAACTGCGGCCCGCCGCGCAAAGCGCATCACTGGCCTCGCTGCCGCGCCAGGCGGCGATCGCGCACGCGGTGTTCACTCCGGACGTCAAGCGGCCGGTCGAGATCAGCGCCGAACACGAGGATCAACTGGTCACCTGGCTTTCCAAGCGGCTGGGGAGCGCCGTGCGGCCCCCGCGCCTGGCGCCGCTCGGCTATGAACTGATTGGCGGCCGGCTGCTGCCGGGTGACAGCGGCCCGGTGGCGCAGTTCATGTACAACGACGCCAGCGGACAGCGCCTGACCTTGTATGTCAGCAGCGAGAAGTCGAACAACCGCGACACGGCGTTCCGCTTCGCCCAGGAAGGGGCGGTCAATGTGTTCTACTGGATCGACGGGCCCTTCGGCTACGCGATCTCCGGCGGCCTGCCGAAGGACGAACTGGGCAAGGTATCGGCCGCGGTCTACGACCAGTTACAGGCCCGATAGCCGCGCAACGGCGCGGATCGGTGACGTTCCCCGCGGTTTTGTTCAGGCCGAGTGCCGTGCGCCCGCCGCGGCATTC
>JAYRQX010000082.1:0-2945 GCA_041910415.1 Acetobacteraceae bacterium
AGATTGCGAGCGAGATGCGGTCGCGCGGGTCGTATTCGAGCACGCCGGAACGCCCGTAGTGGCCCCAGCGTTCGGCCTTCAGCCGGCCGTCTTCGTACCAGCAGGGGCAGAAGGGGTAGGTGGAGAGCCCGGCGTACTGGAATTCCACCGGGAGGAAGGTGGCCATGGCGTCGCGCGTGGCGGCGGTCACGACGCGGTCGCCATCCCAGAGGTAGAGCCCCCAGCGCGAAAGGTCGCCGACGGTGGAATAGAGGCCGGCCGAGGACCAGAGCACGCCGTGGTATTCGTAGCTCGGGATGGAGCTCACGCGGCCGCTCGAGGAGGAGCGCGAAACGCCGGAGCTGGAGCGCAGGGCCGCGTTCAGGTTGGGGTGATTGTTCTCCTCAGTGGGGTCGAACTCCTCGTCCATCTGGCTGGCGTAGAGCTGCAGGGGGTTCAGCAGCCGCTCGTGGAGGGCCTGCGTGAAGGTGGTGCCCGCCAGCTTTTCAATGACGAGGCCGAGCACGAAGTACCCCGGGCTGGAGTAGGTGAAGGCGTCGCCGGGTTCGAAGAGCAGCGGCTCCTCGCTGGCATAGGCGAGGGCGTCGCGCGGGTCGACGCCGTCCGTGGGAGGCAGGCCGCTCGTGTGCTGGATCAGGTTGCGGATGGTGTAGTCGCCGCTGTGGGCGATGTTCGGCACGTACTTCGAGGCGCGGTCATCGAGCGAGAGGCGCCCCTCCTCGGCGTACTGGAGGACCAGGGCGGTCGTGAACGTCTTCGTCACGCTCGCCGACCAGTAGCGCTTCGCCGGGGTGAGGACGCGGCCGCTGTCGGCGTCGATGCCGGTCGCGCCCTGCCAGGTGGAGCCGTCGGCGCGGTCGAAGGCGACGGCGGCGCCGGCCACGCCGTAATCGGCCGCCCAGCGTTCGAGCACGAGCTGGACATCGGAGGGGGCCACCGCATCGCCCGTGGCGGGAAGGACCTGGGGTTCGCGCGCGACGGGCGGGGCATCGAGGATGCGAGCGCTGGAGGCGCGCAGGGCGAGGCCCACGCCCGAGGGCGGCACCGCCGTGCGCACCTGCCCGGGCACCGTGGGCTCCAGGACATCGACCATGGCCGCGCCGAAGAGGGCCGCGATCCCGGCGGCGGCGGCGAACGGCATCGTCACCGCCGCGACCGCGCGCGGCAGGCGGCGTGGGGGCGCATCGGTGCGGCGGGCGCCGCCGGCCGGGAGGAAGTGGGGCCGGCGGCGGGCGGCGATGTCCTCGATCCAGCCGAAGCAGAGCATGCAGAGGAAGGTGACCACCAACACGACCGGCAGCGAGGCGGCGTTTCGCAGCCAGTCCGGCCGGTCCTGCACCCAGAGCAGCTGGTACATGGCGAACAGCCCCGCCGCGTGCCAGAGATAGATGGTGAAGATGCGGTCGTTGACCCAGGCGATGAAGCCCGCGACGCGGCGGCTCGCGGCCACCTTCGTCAGCGCCGATTCGAACGTGAGCGCGGAGAAGAGCCACGTCAGGCCGACGAAGCCATGCATCGGGTAGGAGGCGTTGACGACGTGCGCGGGCACATCCTGCGTGAGGCCCCACCACGCCGCGCAGGCCGCGCAGGCGATCGCGGCGGCGGCGCGCACGCCCGTGCCGATGCGGTCGAAGACGCCGTCGTTGTAGGCGAAGCCGAGTAACCAGAAGCCGCCGAAGAGCGCGACATCCTCGAACTGCCAGGGCACGGCGTTGCCATCGAGCCGGAAGCGCTCGAAGGCGATGACGAGCCCCAGGGGCAGCCCCAGGAGCGCGATGGAGATGCGGTGGTGGAGCCAGAGGAGGATGGGGCTGAGGAGGATGAGCCACGTCATGCAGCGCAGGTACCAGAGGACGGCCCACCAGGTCACGCCCCATTCGGAGCAGGTCGGGTCCCAGATGGGGAAGACCCAGAAGATGGGCTGCCACGCCTTCAGCGGCGTGCCCGGCGCCCCCCGGAAATGGAATTCGGCGGCCATGACGCCCAGGGCGACGATGGCGAACACCCAGAGCGGCACGAGCAGGCGCCGGAAGCGGGTGTACATCACCCGCCGCATGCCATCCTTTTCGAGCGAATAGGCCATCAGCGAGCCCGCGACGAAGAACATCGCGGGCATGGAGGCGATGAAGTAGGAGATCCAGGCGTAGCCGTAGGTGTGCCACACCAGCACGCGCAGGATGGCGACCGTCCGCACCAAATCGAGGAAGGCGTTGTGCTGGCGGGCCGCGCGGCGGGACGGGGTCGCGATTTCGGCGGCCTGCGCGGGCGTGCTCACGCTCGGGATGCCCGTGGGGACGGCGGCTTCCACAGTGCTCCACTCTACACAGCGTCATCGCTGCGGCCATGTCCAAATGGTTGTGGTTTTCCGCGGCCTGAACGGCATTTGCGAACAGCGGCCGTCGCGGCCCTGCAACGGCGGCGCGAACGGTCTTGTATGGCATTTACCGGTGACGGCGTACGCTGCTCGCATGAAAGTCATCCGGCGTGGGACAAGCGGCGATGTGATCGACCAGCGCGGCGGCGGCGGCCGTTCGGGGGTGCCGCTGGCCATCGGCGGCGGGCTCAGCATCCCCGCGCTCATCCTCGCGGCGATCGCCTATTTCGTGCTCGGGCAGAGCGGCGGCAGCGGCTTCGGCATCAACATGCCGCTCGACCAGCTCCCCGGCGCGCAGGTCAGCGGCAAGGGCATCCCCGCCGACCAGGACCCGAACCGCGACCAGGTGGAGTTCGTCAGCTTCGTGCTCGATGACATCCAGCAGTTCTGGACCGAGCAGTTCGCCTCCACCGGGGGCCAATACCAGCGTGCGAAGCTCGTGCTCTTCGATGGCCAGGTCTCGACCGCGTGCGGCGGCGCGACCTCCGACGTGGGGCCGTTCTACTGCCCCGGCGACCAGCAGGTGTACATCGATCTCGGGTTCTTCCGGGAGCTTTCGCAGCGCTTCGGA
>JAYRQX010000083.1:0-3234 GCA_041910415.1 Acetobacteraceae bacterium
ACGCCCAACCCGCGCGTCGGCTGCGTGCTGGTCCGTGATGGCGTCGTCATCGGCGAAGGCTGGCACCAGAAAGCCGGCGAACCGCACGCCGAGCCGCTGGCCTTGCGTGACGCGGCTGCGCGCGCGGCGAAAGTCAGCCCTGGCGGGACGGCGCCGGCCGACGCGGTCGCGCGTGGCGCCACGGCCTATGTCACCCTCGAACCCTGTTCGCATGTCGGTCGCACGCCGCCCTGTGCCGATGGACTGATCGCGGCCGGCGTTGCCCGCGTGGTGGCGGCGATGGTCGATCCCAACCCCGAGGTCGCCGGACGCGGCCTGGAACGCCTGCGCGCGGCGGGCATCGCGGTGGACAGCGGATTGCTCGACGCCGAGGCGCGCGAACTCAACCTCGGCTTCGTCGCGCGCATGACGCGCGGGCGGCCCTGGCTGCGGCTCAAGGTGGCGGCCAGCCTGGACGGCAAGACGGCGCTGGAGAACGGCGTTTCGCAGTGGATCACCGGCGCCGCCGCGCGGCGCGATGCCCATGCCTGGCGGGCGCGTTCCTGCGCGGTACTCACCGGCATCGGCACGGTGAAGGACGACAACCCCCGGCTCACCGTGCGCGACCTGCCCGACGGCATGACGACGACCCGGCAACCGCTGCGCGTGGTGATCGACAGCCGGCTGGAGACGCCGCCCGATGCCGCCGTGCTCGCCGGTGGCGGCACGCTGATCGCGTGCGCGGTGGATGCGCCGGCGCCGCGCGCCGCGCTGGAAGCCCAAGGGGCCGAGATCGTGGTCCTGCCCAATGCCAACGGCAAGGTCGAGCTGCCCGACCTGATGCGCGAACTCGGCCGCCGTGGCATCAACGAGGTGCTGGCCGAAGCCGGGACCAAACTCAACGCCTCGCTATTGCGCGAGGGCCTGGTCGACGAGCTGCTGGTCTATCAGGCCCCGATGCTGATCGGCGATTCGGCGAACGGCATGTTCGGCCTGCCGCCGCTGACCGACCTGGCGGCGGCGAAACGGCTGACGATCATCGAGCGCCGTGCCGTCGGCACTGACTTTCGATTGCTGGCAAGATTCGCGTCATGAGCAAGGCCACCGACAACGAAGACGACTACCGCGACTTTCCGGGGCGCGCGCTGCTGATCAGCCTGTTCCGCATCGGCCACGTGGCCGGGCTGGTGGGCGTCGCCGCATGGGTGCTGGGTGGACAGGATCTGGCCGCGGCGGGCGCGGCGGCGATGCCCGTTTTCGTCCATGGCGCGGCATTCGCGTTCCTGCTGGTCGGCGCCGGCCTTGGCATCCTGGCGGTCGACGCCTGGTCGAATCCTTCGCATTTCCGTCAGGTCAATGGCCTGGCGGTGATCCTCAAGCTGGTCCTGGTCGCCCTCATGGTGGTCTGGGGCGAGGCGCGCGTATTCCTCTTCTGGACCATCCTGGTCTATTCCGTGGCCATCAGCCACGCGCCCGGACGCATCCGCCACCGCCGGCTGTTCTGAGGTCCGCGACCACTGCCGCACGATTTGTGCAGCGCAGCGAGCGAAATCGGCGCGTTTTGGCTGCACGAACGTTGGAAAAGTGCAAGCGAATCGCGCGATCGTTCATTTATCCCTGATCTGTTCGCGGCTATGGTGAGCGGGCAATAGAACAAGACACCGCGCCGCGCGTCGAGTAGCGACGGCGCAATCCGTGCAAGACGGCGAGGGAACGGAGGGGACCATGCCGATGACTGCGCAGACGGAATGCCGGGCTGCCCCGGCGCGGGCCGATGCAAACCCTGGATCGGTGTCCGCCGGAGGCTCGCGATGAATGCCGCCGAATGCCTGCTGGAAGCGGGCGCCGATGCGGCGATCGCGATCGAATGCGGCGAGCAGCGCATTTGCTACGGCGAGCTTCGAATTGCCGTGGCCCGCGCCGGCGGTGCGTGGAAGGACGCGGGGCTGCAACCCGGCGACCGGGTCATCGTGTTCGCCCCGGATGGCATCGACTGGGTGCTGGCCTACCTGGGCGCGATCTGGGCCGGCGGCGTGGCCATCGGCGTCAATCATCGTCTGGGCATGGCCGATCTGGCCGTCATCGTCGAGGACAGCCTGCCGGCGTTCCTCTGGCTGCGCGAGGCGGAGGCGCCCGCCGTGGCGGCCATGGCCTCCGGCCTGTCGCATCGACCGACCGTGGTGTGCGCGAACGCCGTTGCCGGCTGCCGGGACTGGGCGGACGCCTGGGCGCGTGCGCGGCCGATGGAGGCATTCCCTCGGGATGACGAAGACCCCGCGCTGTGGATCGGCACCTCGGGCACCACGGGTGCGCCCAAGGGCGTCATCCATGCCCAGCGCGCGGTCCGCCATGCCCATGCCTTCGCCGCCGGCGTGCTCGGCCTGACCGCCGCCGACCGGCTTTACTCGACTTCCAAGCTGTTCTTCGCCTATGCGCTGGGCAACAGCCTGTTTGCCGGACTGCGCCTGGGCGCGACGGTGATCCTCGACCCCGACTGGTCGACGCCCGAACGCGTGCGGCTGATGCTGGCGCGTCATGCGCCAAGCGTGCTGTTCAGCGTGCCGACGCTTTACAGCAAGATGCTCCAGGCCGGGATCGCCGGTCAGGTCGGCGGCTCCAGCGTACGCCACTGCGTCTCCGCCGGCGAGGCGCTGCCGGCGACGGTGCGTTCGGAATGGACGGCCGCCAGCGGCCTGGCCCCGATCAGCGGCTACGGCACCTCGGAGACCCTGTGCCTGATGCTCCGCGCCGAGCATGACGACGGCTTGCTGCGGCCGACGCCGCGCACCGAGGTTCGCGATGACGAGGATGCCGAGGCGGCGGTGCCGCGGCGCATCTGGCTACGCGCCCCGACCATCGCGCTCGGTTACTGGAACCGGCCGGCGGCCGAGGCCGACGGCTTTCGCGACGGCTGGTTCTCGCCGGGCGACATGTTCCTGCCCCATGCCGATGGCACCCACGAGTTCGTCGGCCGCAGCGACGACCTGCTGAAGATTTCCGGGCAATGGGTGAGCACCTTGTGGATCGAGCAGGCGCTGGCGACCGCCTGCGGCGTGGTGGTCGCGCAACTCGCGGCGGTGGGCGCGCCGACCGCCGACGGGTTGACCGCGATCGCCATCCTCGCCGTGGCCGGCGCGGGACATGAGGGAGACGCGCGGGACTGCCTGGCGCGCGGCATCGAGGGCCTGCCCAAGCACCGGCGGCCGCGCTGGGTACATTGGGTGGATGAACTGCCGCTGACCGCGACGGGCAAGC
>JAYRQX010000084.1:0-4066 GCA_041910415.1 Acetobacteraceae bacterium
CCCGACCCTCCCCCGCTCGCTGCGCTCGCAGGGGAGGGAGCCTTCCCGCTTCGGCCCATGGAGTGGGCCGCGAGCGCAAAGCGCGAACGCGCCCAGACCAACCGATGTCGCGAGAACGACAGTGCATGGCGCGCAAGCCAAGCGCCCGGAGGGTGCGCCGGCGATTGAGGCAAAAAATATGGGGCGACCAACGGGACTCGAACCCGTGACATCCAGGACCACAACCTGGCGCTCTACCAACTGAGCTATGGCCGCCGCAGAGGCGCGGGACATAGGGCCGGGGGCCGGGTTCCGTCAACACGGCGCGGCCATGGCTGGCGCCTGGGCCGGTCCCGTTCCAGGATCGGGTCATCCAGAACCCCAGGGGAGGAACCCGGATGATCCATGAGCTCCGCGTCTATCGCTGCGTGTCCGGCCAGTTGCCGAAGCTGCTCGACCGCTTCAACACCATCACGCTGAAGATCTGGGAGCGCCACGGCATCCGCCAGGCCGGCTTCTGGACCACGGTGATCGGGGAATCCAACCAGGACCTGACCTACCTGCTGGCCTGGGAGTCGCTGGCCGAGCGCGAGAAGAAGTGGACGGCCTTCCAGTCCGACCCCGAATGGATCGCCAAGCGGGCCGAGACCGAAAAGAACGGCGCGATCGTGGAGAATGTCTCGGTGCAGATCCTGCAGCCGACGAGCTTTTCGGCGGTGAAGTAGAGGGCCCCCACCCTGACCCTCCCCCGCTTCGCAGGGGAGGGAAGGAAAACCCCTCCCCTGCGAAGCGGGGGAGGGCCGGGGTGGGGGCAATCCCGCCCTACCCCTTCTCCACATTCCAATAAAACAGCGCCGGCCCCGGCAGCAGCCCGCGCAGGTTGCGCCGGTGGGCGATCACGCTGCGGTACTGGCCGAGCGGCACCTGGGTCACGAAATCCAGGTGCACACGTTCCAGATCCTTCAGGATGCGCTGGCGCTGCGCGGCATCCGTCTCGAAGGTCCAGGCCTGTGTCAGTTCGCCCACGCGCGGGTCGCAGGGCCAGCCGAAATAGGCGCCCTCGCAATGCCGGACGAAGGTGTTGAGCAGCGGGCTCGCGATGCCCGTGATCGTCGCGTTGGTGACGAAGAGGTTCCACCCGCCCAGGTCCGGCGCGTTGCGGGACGCACGGCGTTGCACCAGGGTGGACCAGTCCATCACCTGCAGGTCCACGGTCGCACCGATCCGCCGCAGGGTGTCGGCGACGAGCAGCGCGGAGGGATGCAGCGTCGCATTGTCCGCGGGGTCCATGACCACGATCGGGCGGCCCGTATAGCCCGATGCGCGCAGCATCGCCCGCGCCGCGGCCATGTCCTGCGCGGGCCAGCCGAGTTCCTGCTGCTGCGCGCCCTCGTTCGGCGCGCAACCGAAGACGGCCGCGCATTCGCGCCAGGGCGTGCGGTCGCCGACGGTCGCCGTCATGAAGTCCGCCTGCTTCGTCGCCATCATCAGCGCGCGCCGGGCGTCGCGTGCGTTGAAGGGCGGGTGCAGGTGGTTGATGACGCAGAACAGCACATAGCCGAGCGGATCGTTCGGCGTGACCACCACGTCCCGGGCGCGCGCCATCAGCGGCACCAGGTCGGGCGCCGGGCTTTCCAGCAGGTCGAGCTCGCCCGCGATCAGCCCGTTCGTCGCCGTCGCCGCGTCGGGCGTGTAGAGCAGCTCGACGCGATCGACCTTCACGACCTTGCCGCCGGCGGCCTGGCTCGGCGGCTCGTCGCGCGGGACGTAGCGATCGAATTTCTCGTAGACGACCTTCACGCCCGGCACCCATTCGCCGGCGACGAAGCGGAAGGGGCCGGAGCCCACGGCTTCCGTGACGGCGACGTTCGGATCGGTGTTCGCCAGCCGCTCCGGCATCATGAAAGGCACGTTGCTGTCGATTTTTCCCAACGCATCCAGCACGAAGCCGATGCGGCGGTTCAGACGCAGCCGGAAGGTCTTCTCGTCCACCACGTCCATGCCTGCGGTGACCGAGGCGAGCGCGCGCCCCATGCCGTCGCGCGCGGCCCAGCGGCGGATGGAGGCGACGCAGTCCGCCGCACGCACCGGCGTGTTGTCATGCCAGAGCAGGCCGGGGCGGAGAACAAAAGTCCAGGTCAGCCCGTCGGCGCTGGTGTCGTAGCTCTGCACCATCTGCGGCCGCGGCACGTTCTGCGCATCCAGCGAGAACAGCGTGTCCCAGACCAGGTAGCCGTGGTTGCGCGTGATGTAGGCGGTGGTCCAGATCGGGTCGAGCGCGCGCAGGTCGCCGATCGGCACGGCGCGGATGACCTTCCGCCCGGCCTGGGCCGAGGCGTGGTCCGGCACGGTCGCGAGCACCGCCGGGGCGGCGAGGGGGGCATGGATGAGAACCCGGCGTCCGATGGTCATGGGGGCTGACTCCTCGGCTTCGACGTTGCCCCGCAGCATAGGCACCGGATCGTCCGCGATCCAAGCGCCCTCGCGTCAGGGCGCCGGCGCGAAGCCGTCCGGCCGCGCGATGTCGGGGCGGCGTTCGAACAGCGCGGCCCAGGCGCGGCGGCCCACGCGGTCGGCGTCGCGGATGATGCGCGCCTCGTCCATGGTCAGCACGCGGCCGTCCTTCATGACCCAGGCGCCGTCCACCATCACGCTCTCCACGTCGCTCGCCTGGCCCTGGTGGACGAAGGTGGAGACGAGGCGCATCAGCGGCACCAGATGCGCGCGGTCCGTGCGGATCATGATGAGGTCGGCGAGGTTGCCCGGCGCCAGCCAGCCGCCATCGGCGATGCCCATGGCCCTGTAGCCGTTGCGGGTCGCCCAGCGCATGGCGTCCTCGGGCGAGGGGGCGCGGCCGTCCTCGCGCCGGATGCGCTCCATGAACAATCCGGTGCGCGTCACCTCGACCATGTCCTCGGCCATGTTGTCGGTGCCCATGCCGATATTGCAGCCCTCGGCCTCAAGCACGGAGATGCGCGGCGAAAGCCCGCGCCGCGCCGCGATGGCCGAATTGAATGAGACGGAAACGCGCGCCTGGCCCAGCGTCTTCTCCTCGCTCGCCGCCATGCAGCGGCAATGCGCCGCGACGAGCCTGTCATGAAGAAAACCCTCGGCGTGGAGATAGGCGGTCGGCAGCAGGCCGCGATGGGCCTGGGTCGCCGCGACCTCGCCCCAGATCTGGTTGAGGTGGATGGTGGCGACGGCGCCGAGTTTCTCCTGGGTGCCCCGCAGCCGGTTCAGCAGGCGGGGTGTGCACATGTCGGGCGCCCAGGCGGCGACGCCGACGGAAAGGCGCCCGTTCCCCTTGCCATGCCACTCCGCATGCAGCCGCTCGATGCGTTCCAGGCCCGCTTCGCCCAGGCGCTCGTCCTCCTCGAAGGGCGCGGGGTCGCCGATGCCGGCGCGGGCGCGGTCCCAGGCGCGTTCGGCGAGCAGCATGCGCAGCCCCGTCGCCTCCATGCGCTGCGCATAGCGGGCGATGCCGGCGCCGTCCTCCAGCACCGCGGTCGTGCCGCTGCGGATCGCTTCCAGCGCGCCCAGCTCGCACATCAGCCCGTATTCGTCGGGCGGCAGGTCGGGCAGCGGGATGGGCGAGAGGCCGCCGCAGAAGGGCGGCTTGTGCGGCGGCGAGAGATCCTCGAACACCCCGCGCGCCAGCGTCATGCCGAGATGGGTGTGGATGTTCGCGAAGCCCGGCATGACCGCGCGGTCGCGGCCGTCCACCAGCGTCGCCTGCGGGTAGCGGGGCAGGACATCCGCATCCGGGCCGATGGCGGCGATGCGGTTGCCCTCGATCGCGATCGCCGCGCCGTAGTGGATTGTCTGTTCGTTGTCGCCGGTGACGATGGTGGTGCCGTGGATGACGGTCGTCATGGCTCGCTCCGCGCTGCTGCGGGGAGACTGGGACGCCCGAGACAGCACGGTCAACCCGTGCTTCTGTTCGGTGGCTGGAGGGACATGGCATGAGCGAGAGCGTGATCGCGCTGGTGGATGAAGGCCCGGCAGGGCGCATCCCGGTGCTGGACATCGGACGCTTCCTGCGCGCCGCGCCCGGGGCGCTCGAGGAACTGGCGCCCGTGATCGCGCG
>JAYRQX010000085.1:0-10413 GCA_041910415.1 Acetobacteraceae bacterium
CGGGCACCGTGTGGCGCACCTTGGCGATGTACTTCGAGACCTTGTGGCCGGGAAGCTGGCCGCCCTCGCCGGGCTTGGCGCCCTGGGCCACCTTGATCTCGATCTCCCGGCAGTTGTTCAGGTACTCGGCCGTGACACCGAAGCGGCCCGAGGCGATCTGCTTGATGGCGGAGTTCGCGTTGTCGCCATTGGCGCGCGGCTTCGCGCGCGCGGCGTCCTCGCCACCCTCGCCACTGTCGGACTTGGCGCCGATGCGATTCATGGCAATGGAGAGCGTCTCATGCGCCTCCGGGCTCAGCGCGCCAAGCGAGATGCCGGGGGCGACCAGGCGCTTCCTGATCTCCGTGATGCTCTCCACTTCCTCCAGCGAGATCGCCATGGTGCCCTCGGCGCGGAAGTCGAGCAGGTCGCGCAGCGCCACCGGCGGCAGCTTCCGCGCCGCTTCGGAATAGCGCTTGTAGACCTGGTAGCTGTCGGTCTCGACCGCCTTCTGCAGCACATGGATGAGCGAGCCGTCGAAGGCATGCACCTCACCGGACCGGCGCAGCTTGTAGAGGCCGCCCACCGGCAGCGTGACCGCCGCCCGGTCCCAGGCCTTCTCATGCAGCGCCAGCACGCGGCGCGCGATGCCCGAAAGCCCGATGCCGGAGATGCGGGACTGCGTGCCGGGGAAGAACTCGCTCACCAGCGCGCGCGACAGGCCGATCGCCTCGAAATTCATGCCGCCGCGATAGGAGGAGAGCACGCCGATGCCCATCTTGGACATGACCTTGAGCAGGCCCTTGTCCACCGCCTTCTTGTAGCGGCCGACTGCCTCCCGCAGCGAGGTCTTGCCGAACAGCCCGCGGCGATGGCGGTCCGCGATGCTCTCCTGCGCGAGATAGGCGTTCACCGTGGTCGCCCCCGCGCCGATCAGCACGGCGAAGGTGTGCACGTCCACGCATTCGGCCACGCGCAGGTTGAGCGAGGTGAAGGTCCGCAGCGACTGGCGCACCAAGTGCGTGTGCACACCGCCGACGGCCAGGATCATCGGGATCGCGGCGCGGTCGGGCCCCTGCCCTTCATCGGTCAGGATGACATGCGCGCAGCCGGAGCGGACGCCCTCCTCCGCCTCGCGGCGGATGCGCTCGATGTGGCGGCGGAGCCCCGCCTCGCCCTCGGCCACCGGCCAGGTGCAGTCCACCGTGCAGGCCGTGTCGCCCATGTAGCTCCGCATCGCCGCGAATTCGGCGTTGGACAGCACGGGGCTTTCCAGCATGAGCATGTCGCACTGCGTCGGATCTTCCTCGAGGATGTTGCCGAGGTTGCCGAGGCGGGTGCGGATCGTCATGACCCGCGTCTCGCGCAGGCTGTCGATCGGCGGGTTGGTGACCTGGGAGAAGGTCTGCCGGAAGTAGTGGTGCAGGCCGCGATACTGGGACGACAGCACCGCGATGGGCGTGTCGTCGCCCATGGAGCCCACCGCCTCGTTCGCCTCCTCCACCATCGGGTGCAGGATCGTCTCCAGTTCCTCGAGCGTGTAGCCGACGGCGAGCTGCCGGCGGCGGAGCGCCTCGGTCGCGAACTCCGCGCGCTCGTCGGCCTCGGCCTTGACGATCTCGTCGATGCGCGTGGTGCGCGACGTCCACTGCCCGAAGGGCTTGCGCGCGGCGAGCAGGTCCTTGAGCTCGCGGTCGAGATAGAAGCGCGCTTCCTGCAGATCGACGCCGATGCACTGGCCGGGTCCGACGCGGCCCTTGGCTACGATCCGGTCCTCCGGCAGCTTCACCATGCCGGTCTCGGAGCCCACGATCAGCAGCCCGTCATCGGTGACGGTGTAGCGCATCGGGCGCAGCCCGTTGCGGTCGAGCCCGCCGATCACCCAGCGGCCATCCGTCGCCGCGATCGCGGCCGGCCCGTCCCAGGGCTCCATCACGGCGTTGCAGTACATGAAGAGCTCGCGATGCGCCTCCGGCATCGTCGCATTGTTGTTCGTGCTCTCCGGGATCAGCATGGCCTTGGCCATGGGCGCGTCGCGGCCGCCACGGACCATGAGCTCGAAGACGTTGTCGAGCGTCGCGGTATCGGACCCGCCCGCCTGCACGACGGGCTTGATGTCGTCCATATAGGCGTCGAGCGCCGGCGCGGAGAGCCTGGTCTCATGGCTCTTCATCCAGTTGATGTTGCCGTGGACGGTGTTGATCTCGCCGTTATGGGCGAGCATGCGGAAGGGCTGGGCCAGGCGCCAGGTCGGGAAGGTGTTGGTCGAGTAGCGCTGGTGGTAGATGGCGAAGCGGCTGGCGAAGCGCGCGTCGAGCAGATCCGGGTAGAACGCGGTCAGGCTCTCCGCCAGGAACATGCCCTTGTAGATGAGCGAGCGGCTCGACAGCGAGCACAGGTAGAGCTCCGGGATCTGCGCGGCGATGGCCTGCTTTTCGATGCGCCGGCGGATGACGTAGAGGTCCCGCTCGACGGTCGCTTCCTCACGCAATTCCGGGTCCCAGATCAGGATCTGCTCGATCTCGGGGCGGGTCGCGTTGGCCTTCTCGCCGATGCAGGCGACGTTGATCGGCACCTGGCGCCAGCCATAGATGGCGTAGCCCGCGTTCAGGATCTCCGTCTCGACGATCTGGCGGCAACGCTCCTGCGCGCCGAGATCGGTCTTCGGCAGGAAGACCATGCCGACCGCGATGCGGCCCGGGCGCAGGCGGTCGCCGCCGCGCTCGACCACTTCCGCGAAGAAATCCTGCGGCACCTCGATATGGATGCCGGCGCCGTCGCCGGTCTTGCCGTCCGCATCGACCGCGCCGCGGTGCCAGACGGCCTTCAGCGCATCGATGCCGGCCTGCACCACCTCGCGCCGCGGCTTGCCGTCGAGCGAAGCGACGAAGCCGACGCCGCAGGCGTCATGCTCGGTCAGGTCGATATGCGCCTGCTCGGCGAGAAGGCGCTGGCCTTCCCGGTGCGCGCGGACGTAGTCGGCGCCGCTCTCGATCATGTCCATCGTCCTCACTCCGCGGCCATGGCGGGCGCCGCGGCCTTCGCCTGGATGTAATTGTGGATGCCGGCTGCCGCGTCGCGGCCGTCGCGGATGCCCCAGACCACGAGCGAGGCGCCGCGCACGATGTCGCCGGCGGCGAAGACGCCGGGGATCCCGGTCATCAGCGTGCGGTGGTCCACCTTCAGCGTGCCCCACTTCGTCACCGCCAGCGCCGTCTCGCCGAACATCACCGGCAGATCCTCGGGGTCGAAACCCAGCGCCTTGATGACGAGGTCGGCCGGCGTGTCGAAGCTGCTGTTGGCGATGGGCTCGACCTGCTGGCGGCCCGTCGCATCGGGCAGGCCGAGATGCATGCGGATGGCGCGCACGGCGCTGACCGCCTTGCCGCCCAGGAAGGCCTCGGGCGCGGCGAGCCATTCGAAGCGCACGCCCTCTTCCTCGGCGTTCCTCACCTCGCGCATGGAGCCCGGCATGTTCGCCCTGTCGCGGCGGTAGAGGCAGGTGACGGATGTCGCCCCCTGCCGCACCGCGGTGCGCACGCAGTCCATCGCCGTGTCGCCGCCGCCGATGACGACGACATTTTTGTTCGCCGCGTCCAGCGCACCGGATTCGAAGTCAGGGACCGTATCGCCCAGCCCCTTGCGGTTGGCAGCAATCAAAAAATCCAGCGCGGCGACGGTGCCGGGCAGCGCGGAGCCGGGCACCTCGATATCGCGCGCCCTGTAGACGCCGGTCGCGACCAGCACCGCGTCGTGCCGGGTGCGGAGTTCGGCCAGCGTGACGTCGCGGCCGACGCGGCAGTTCAGGATGAAGCGGATGCCGCCTTCTTCGTACTGGGTCTGGCGGCGCAGGACGATGTCCTTCTCCAGCTTGAAGTTCGGTATGCCGTAGATCATCAGCCCGCCGGCGCGGTCGTGGCTGTCGTAGATGGTGACCTGGTAGCCCTCGACCCGAAGCCGCTCCGCAGCCGCCATGCCGGCCGGTCCGGCGCCGATGATGCCGACGCTCTCGCGGCGTTCGCGCATGGCGCGGGGCGGCTTGATCCAGCCCTTCTCCCAGGCGGTGTCGGTGATGTACTTCTCGACCGCGCCGATGGTGACGCTCTCGAAACCCTTCTCGATGACGCAATTGCCTTCGCAGAGGCGATCCTGCGGGCAGACACGGCCGCAGATCTCCGGAAAATTGTTGGTGGCCGCGGCGACCTCGTAGGCCTCCTCAAGCCGGCCCTCGGCGGTCAGCTTCAGCCAGTCCGGGATGTTGTTATGGAGGGGGCAGTGCACCTGGCAGAAGGGCACGCCGCATTGCGAGCAGCGGCTCGCCTGTTTCGAGGCGCGTTCCGGCTTGAAGCTCTCATAGACCTCGGCCCAGTCGGCGCGCCGCTCGGTGACCGACCGCTTGTCGGGTTGATGCTGCGACAGGCGCACGAACTGGAGCATCTTCTCGGCCATGGCGGGCAGTCCCTCACGAAGGCAGGGGTGCGCGGCGGCGCCCCGTTGCGGGGCCTGCTTAAACAGTTCCGTTCCGGGCCGCCAGGGGATTCAGGCCATGTATGACAGCAATTCTGTCCTTAATGGCGGACCTTCGTCTTTCTATTTCGCCCCGGATGGAAAGAATCGCACCAGCAAGGTCCGATACGGACTTATATGGCTCGGCGCCTGTCGCCCGTGCGAAAGCGCGCGAGGTAGCCGGGTACGATGGATTCCACGGCACTCGGCGCGACACCGAGGTCGATTAGCCCCGGCATTCCCTCGCCCACCACGTTGTCCCGCTGCAGCAGGATCAGCTGGTCGCGCGTGATGGGCGGCGTCGGCAGCCATTCCCCGAACCTGGCCTGCCACTGCATGACCGCGAGAGGCATATCCAGCATCCAGCGCCGCCGGTTCGTCACCTCCTGCACATAGGCCATGACGTCGCGCATGCTCATGATGCGCGGGCCGCCCAGTTCGTAGGTCCGTCCCGGCGCATCGTCGCGGGTCAGGGCCGCCATGACCGCATCCGCAACGTCTCCGACGAACACCGGCTGGAAGCGCGTCGCGCCCGAGACCACGGGCGTGACGGGAAGCTGGGCGACCAGTTGCGCGAAGCGATTGAAGAAGCCGTCCCCGGCGCCGAAGATGACCGAGGGACGCAGGATGGTCGCGGACGGGAACGCCGCCCGCACCGCCGCCTCTCCCCTTGCCTTGCTCTGCGCATAAAGGCTCCGGCTGTCGGCATCCGCGCCGATGGCGGAGACATGGACCAGCCTTGACGCCCCGGCTGCCGCGGCGAGCCGCGCGACCCTGCCCGCACCCTCGGCATGGATCCGGTCGAAATCGCCGGAACGACGTTCGAACAGGATGCCGACGAGGTTGATGACCCGGTCCGCACCCTCCACGGCGCGGGCGACGGCGCCCTCCTCCGTGATGGGCGCCCCGAGCGTGACGACCTGCCCGACATCGCCCTGCGTGCGCAGCCCCGCAGCCGCCACGGGATCGCGAACGGCGACGCGAACCGTCCAGTCGGCCGCGGTCAGTCGCCGCACCAGGTGGCGCCCGATGAAGCCGGAACCCCCGAAGATCGTCGCGATCCGCCGCATGCCCGTCACCCCGCGCCAACACGAGGAACGACCATACGGGTGGGGTTTGCGGACCGCAAAGCATTCGCCGGGGTCGGGCACGACGAGACCTAGGCCCGCCTGGCCGTTTGGCATAAGCGGGACGCCTGATCTCAGCCCCGACGGAATCCGCCGCCATGATGCTGCTTTCGAACCTGCTGCGACGCTTCGTCCGCCTGGGACAGCTGGTCGTGATCGATCATGCCGGGCGGAACCACATCTTCGGTGGGAGCACCGAGGGGCCCACCGTCGCGATCCGGCTGACCGACAAGGCCGTCGAGCGCGAGATCTTCTTCAACCCCGAACTGAAAACCGCGGAGGCCTACATGGATGGCCGCCTCGTCGTGGAGCAGCCCGGAACGATCTTCGACCTTCTCCATCTCTTTTCCATCAACCGCTCGGGGCTGGCGGCGCATCCGGTGCAGCAGGCGCTCCGCGGGGTCTGGCGCACCCTCCGCCGGTGGCAGCAGCGCAACCCGCTCGGCATCGCCGCCAGGAACATCCGCCACCACTACGACATCCCCCCGAAATTCTACCGGCTGTGGCTGGACGACACGATGACCTACTCCTGCGCCTACTACCCGACGCCGGAGACCTCCCTGCACGATGCGCAGATCGCCAAGCTGCGCCACATCGCGGCCAAGCTGCGGCTGGAACCCGGGATGACGGTCGCCGAGATCGGCTCGGGCTGGGGCGCGCTCGGCACCTTCCTCGCGCGGAACTACGGGGTGAAGGTCACCTCGGTCACGCTCTCGCCCGAGCAATGCGCCGTCGCGAAGCAGCGTGCCATCGACGAAGGCGTCACGGACCTCGTCGCGTTCCGCGAGCAGGATTACCGCCTGCTCGAAGGCACCTATGATCGCGTTGTCTCCATCGCGATGATGGAGGCGATCGGCATCGACGAGTTCGACACCTATTTCCGCAGGATCAAGGCGCTGACCAGGCCCGGCGGATTCGCGCTGGTCCACTGCATCGGCCGCATGTCCCCGCCCGGCACCACGGCCCCCTTCATCCGAAAGTACATCTTCCCCGGCGGCTATGTGCCGGCACTCTCGGAAGTCTTCGCATCGCTGGAGCGCACGGGCACCTGGTGCGCGGACTGCGAGAGCCTGCGCCTGCACTATTACTGGACGCTGCGGGACTGGCGCCTCGCCTTCGAGGCCAAGCGCGGGGACGCCGTCGCCATGATGGGAGAGCGCTTCTGCCGCATGTGGGATTTCTACCTCGCCTCCTGCGAGCTCGGCTTCCTGCACGGATCGAACTTCGTCTTCCAGCTGCTGCTGTCGGATCGCCGCGACGACGTGCCCGTCATCCGCGACTTCATCCAGGATGAGGAGCGGCGCCTCGCGGCGGCTGGCGCAGGATGACCCGCGCCAGCAGCGCTTGACGGCCCCGCGGTGCGGTCGTAAATGCCCGGCCCTCGCCACGAGGCGACCGACCCCCTTGCCCAGGTGGCGGAATTGGTAGACGCGCAGGTTTCAGGTACCTGTGGCCGCAAGGTCGTGAAGGTTCGAGTCCTTTCCTGGGCACCAGGTTCTTCCTCCCCTCCAGGCGCTCCCGGCCCGCACCGCGCGCCGGCCAGGCTGGCGCAGGCGAGGCGTTGGGAGTTGATGCGGTGGGCAACACCCTCTTCACGGCGAATGGCATGACCATCCGCCTGTACAAGGGCGACCTGCCCGACGGGCTGTCCTTCGGCGCCATGGTCGCCGTGGACACCGAGACCATGGGCCTGAACCCCCATCGCGACCGGCTCTGCCTCGTGCAGCTCTCGGCCGGCGACGGCAACGCGCATCTCGTCCAGATCGTCCCGCCATCCCTGGGCGGGCGCGGCGCCGACTGCCCGAACCTCAAGAAGCTGCTGGCCGATCGCGCGGTGACGAAGCTGTTCCATTTCGCGCGCTTCGACGTCGCCGTGCTGCATCTGGCACTCGGCATCGATGTCGCGCCGGTCGTCTGCACGAAGGTCGCGGCCAGGCTGGTGCGGACCTTCACGGATCGCCACGGGCTCAAGGATCTCTGCAAGGAGCTGCTCGGCGTCGAGATCTCGAAGCAGCAGCAATCCTCCGACTGGGGCGCGCCGGAACTCAGCGCGGACCAGCTCGCCTATGCGGCGTCGGACGTGCTGCATCTGCACGCGCTCTGGGCGAAGCTCGAGGGGCTGCTCCTGCGCGAGGGGCGCCGGGACATCGCGGAGGCGTGCTTCCGCTTCCTGCCGACGCGCGGAAAGCTCGATCTCCTGGGCTACGAAGACCCCGACATCTTCCAGCACTGACGGCAAGACAAGGCATCGCCGCCACCCTCCCCTCGCCGGAACGCCGGAGGGGAGAAGGGTGGCGCGTGCGGCGTTGTCGCCTATTCCTCCCCGGGATCGATCCAGCCCACATGGCCGTCGGCACGCCGGTAGACGACATTCACGCGGCGCGAGACCTTGTCGCGGAACATCAGGATCTGCGTCGCGGACAGATCGAGGCGCATGACCGCCTCGCCGACGGTGAGCATATCGACACGGTGCGGCTGTTCGGCGATCACGGCGCCATGGTCCTGGCCGTTCGGCTTCGCCTCGGCTTCCTCCTCATACTCGTCCTGCCGCAGCACGCGGTCGCGGCCGCGCGGCGTCCGCTCGCCGTCCCGTTCGCCAGCCATGGCGCGCGAATGCTCGTTCACGCGGCGGCGGTAGCGTCGCAGGCGCTTGGCCAGGTGCTCGGCCGCCTGCTCGAACGCCCGGTGGGCATCGGCGCCCTCGCCTTCCGCATGCACGGACAGGCCGCGGCCCGCATGAAGCTGGATGTCGCAGGCAAAAAGCGCACGGTTCTTGTGGAAGGTCACATGCGCCTGGAGCGCATGCTCGAAATACTTGCCCGAAATGGCCGCAAGCCCGTCGGTGACATGCGTCTGCAACGCTTCCCCGGTATCAACCTGCTTGCCGGCAACGGTAACACGCATGGGCATTGGCCCTCCTTTTCCCTGTCACGGGAGTGAGGCCGCCCAATCGTCCCCGACCGCGGGGCGCCCCCTTGCCCGGGGGCTTTCGAACCAAGGGTCGGGTTCAGGCCGGGACGGCCTTCTCCCGCTTGCGCTGCTGTGACGATGGGATGCGCAGCGCTTCCCGGTATTTGGCCACGGTTCGGCGGGCGATGTCCACGCCCTCTTTCCGTAACCGATCGACGATCGCATCGTCCGACAGCACGTCCCGCGCGCCTTCGGCTTCCACCAGCGCGCGGATGCGGGCGCGGACGGCTTCGGCGCTGAACGCTTCCCCCCCCTGCGTCGCGGCGATCGCGGTCGTGAAGAAGAACTTCAGCGGAAAAACGCCGCGCGGCGTTGCCATCGCCTTGTTCGCGGTCACGCGCGACACGGTGCTTTCATGCAGTTGCACCTCGTCGGCCACGTCGCGCAATGTCAGCGGGCGAAGGTGCTCGACCCCATGCCGGAAGAAGGCGTCCTGGCGCCGGACGATCTCGGCCGCGACCTTCAGGATGGTGTTCGCCCGCTGCTCGAGCGACTTCACGAGCCAGGAGGCGGTCTGCATGCGCTCGGCGACCCAGGCGCGCTCCTCCTTGGACCGCGCATTGACGACCGCCCGCGCATGGAAGCCGCGATTGACGAGCACGCGCGGCATGGTCTCGGGATTGATGTCGAGCAGCCAGCTCCCATCCGGGCCGCGGCGCAGCAGGACGTCGGGCACGAGGGCGGGTGCAGGCGCCGCGTCGAAGCTCGACCCCGGCTTCGGGTCGAGCCGCCGCAGCTCGGCGATCATGTCGGCGAGGTCCTCGGCATCCACCGCGCAGGCGGCCATCAGCCCGCGCATGTCGCGCCGTGCGAGCAGGGGCAGGTTGTCGAGCAGCGCGACCATCGCCGGGTCGCAGCGGTCGCGTTCCTGCAACTGCACCATCAGGCATTCGCGCAGGTCCCGGCAGAACAGGCCGGTCGGGTCGAAACGCTGCATCACGCCGCGCACGCGCGCGACGCGGCTCTCCGCGCAGCCCAGCGCCTCGGCGATCGCCGCATCCGACACGCTCAGCCGCCCGGCAGGATCGACCAGCGCCAGCAGCGCCCCGGCGATCACCCGCTCCGCCGCTTCCTCGAAGGTCAGGCGGATCTGCTCGGCCAGATGCTCGCGCAGGTTGGGCGCCGGCGCGGCAAGCGCCTCCATCCCGTCGAGGCCGTCCTCGAAATCGCTGCGTCCGCCGGACCCACGATAGGCCGCGACATCGGCGTCATAGACATTGGTCCAGTCGGCATCGAGCGGCGCCGCCGCCTCGCTCGGCATGGCGTCCGACGCCGCCGCCGTCGCGGCGTCCGCGGCTTCCGTGACCGGCGCCAGCGTATCGGTCCTGAGGCCCGCATCGGGGCCCGGCGTCGTTCGCTCGTCGCGCTCGAGCAGCGGATTGCGTTCGAGCTCCTCCTCGACGAAGGCGGAGACTTCCAGGTTCGAGGATTGCAGCAGCTTGATCGCCTGGCGCAGCTGCGGCGTCATGATCAGGGACTGCGTGTGGCGCAGTTCCAGGCGCGGGCCGAGGCTCATGACGGCGGCGCCCGTTCGCAGGGCAGGGAGAGGGCCGCCGTCAGGGCGCGTCCGGGGGCATGGTCATCGCGACGCGCCATGCGGGCTACAGGCTGAATCGTTCACCGAGGTAGACGCGCCGCACCCCCTCATGGGCCACGATATCGCGCGGCGCACCCTCCATCAGCACCTGGCCTTCGTGCAGGATATAGGCGCGGTCGATGATCTCGAGCGTCTCGCGGACATTGTGGTCCGTGATCAGCACGCCGATGCCGCGGTCCTTCAGGTGCTTGACCAGGTCGCGGATCTCGCCGACCGCGATCGGATCGATGCCCG
>JAYRQX010000086.1:0-1589 GCA_041910415.1 Acetobacteraceae bacterium
CGTGATCACCCACGACCGGCAGGCCCGTGACCCAGTCGGGCGGCACATCAGGCACATTCTCGATCGTCGTGCGCGCGAGCTCGACGGCGGCGCCGATCTGCGCGGGCAGCGCGGGGGCGATCAGCACGATCGGCACGGCAACGACCAGCACCAGGCCGACGAACAGGAGAAGCGCCGCGCGGGAGGGGCGGAAGCCGCGGGCGACGAGGGCGTCGCGCATCGGCCAGGTGCCGACGGCGATGAAGGCGCCGAACAGGATCGCCATCACGAAGGGGGCGAGCACCATCAGCACGCCCCAGAGCAGCAGCCCGACCAGGCCGAGAGCCAGCGCGGCCTCGATCAGCTTGCTGGTCGCGACGCCGCCGATGATGGATGGCGCGGCGCCCTCGGGTCTCTCGTCCGGCACGACCTGATTCTCCCCCGCAACGCCAGGAGAAAAGCATGGCCGCGCGGCATGGCGGAAGCGCTCAGGCACCCCAGGTCGGATTCACCAGCGGCGAATGCGCGCCGAGCCGTGCGCGGGCGGCGGCGTATTCGGCGGCGAGCCGGTCCACCAGCGCGGCTGCCGGCACCACCTGCTTCACCGCGCCGATGCCCTGGCCGGAACCCCAGATGTCCTTCCAGCGCTTCTTGCGGTCGGAGCCGAAATTCATCGCCGATGGATCGGAGGTCGGCAGGTTGTCGGGATCGAGCCCGGCGTTGCGGAGCGAGGGCTTGAGGTAGTTGCCGTGCACGCCGGTGATGAGGTTGGTGTAGACGATGTCCTCGGCGCCGCTCTCCACGATCATCCGGCGCTGCTCGGGGACCGAGCGCGCTTCCTCGGTCGCGATGAAGGCGCTGCCGATATAGGCGAAGTCGGCGCCCATCGCTTCCGCGGCCAGGATGGAACGGCCATGGGCGATGGCGCCCGAGAGCGCGATCGGGCCGTCGAACCATTCCCTGGTTTCCTGCAGGAAGCCGAAGGGGGAAAGCGCGCCGGCATGCCCGCCCGCGCCGGCCGCGACCAGCACCAGCCCGTCCGCGCCCTTGTCGATCGCCGAATGCGCGAAGCGCTGGTTGATGACGTCGTGCAGCGTGTGGCCGCCATAGCCATGCACGGCCTGGTTCACCTCCGGCCGCGCGCCGAGGGAGGTGATGATCAGCGGCACCCGGTGCTTCTCGACCAGCGCCAGGTCCTGCTCCAGCCGGTCGTTCGACTTGTGGACGATCAGGTTGATGGCGAAGGGCGCACTGGGCCGGTCCGGATGCTTTTGATCGTGCGCGGCGAGGCGTTCCTTGATCTCGAAGAGCCAGTCGTCGAGCTGCTCGGCCGGGCGCGCGTTCAGCGAGGGCATGGAGCCGATGACGCCGGCGCTGCATTGCGCGACGACGAGATCGGGCACGGAGATGATGAAGAGCGGCGAGCCGATCACCGGCAGGCGCAGGCGGCCCTGGAGCGAGGCAAGCAGGGTCATGATTGGTCGTTGTCCTCCGTACTGTGCGGCGGGGGATGTGTGCCCCCACCCCAACCCTCCCCCGCTCACTGCGTTCGCAGGGGAGGGAGGCTCCCTCCCCTGTGAGCATCGCGAACGGGGGAGGGCAGGGCAAAC
>JAYRQX010000087.1:0-2042 GCA_041910415.1 Acetobacteraceae bacterium
CCTTCATGGCATCGCGCGCGGCCTGCGAACTCCCCGACCGGATCACGGCGATCGCCGCCGTGGGCGGGCTGGATTATCCCCAAAAAGGGTGCTGGGTTCCCGTGCCTGTCATTGCCTTCCACGGTACCGCCGATGAGGTGGTACCGATCAGCGGTGGCACCGTTCGCGCCTGGCACTACACCGGCGCCTACGACGCCTTCAAGCGCTGGACCCAGAACAACGACTGCATCGAACCCTCCGACGGCGTCGGCATCGGCGGGGACGCGGTTTCGCTCGCCGGCGGCGACTGCCTCGCGGCGACGGAGCTGGTGATCGTCAACGGTGCCGGCCACGTCTGGCCCGGTTCGCCCGCCCTGCCGAAGCAGGTGGCGACCGCGGTCCCCGGCCCGGAGCTCATCTGGGCCTTCCTCTCACGTCAGCGGATCGGGAACTAAGTCCCGGTTCGCACGGCCCATACAACGCGAAGGCCCCGGCGACGGGGTCTTCGCCGTTGTTACCCGTTCGCGAGCAATCGCCGCACGCCGCCGTGCCCGGCGAGCCGGCTACCCGGTCACACTCGTCGCACTACCCCGCGGAGGAATGCCATGCCGGCAAACCGTCAGCCCCAGCGCACCGTCGCCCCCACGCCCGAAGACACCGGCGCCGACCCGGCGCGCCGCTTCGGCAACGTCGTCGATGATGATGCCGCCGATTCCTTCCCGGCGAGCGACCCGCCGTCGCACATGCCCCTCACGGGCCAATCGTTCCCCAGCGAAGAGACCATTCGCCGCGCTCAGGAACGTGCTCAACAGGACGCCGAACAGGCGAGCGCCCGGCGCGGGGACTAGACCTCGCCGCGCAGGTGCAGCGTCATGTGGATGTTGATCGCCACCTGGAGCTGCTTGTCCACCTCCGGGTGGCGTTTGCGAATCTCCACGGCGAACTCGTTCATCGGCATGCGGCGGCGCTCGAAGCGCGACTTTGCGCCCAGGTCCTTCATCGCCTTTGCCGAGACCAGGTACACCGGTCGAACCGTCGCCGCGCCGGCCTCGTACTCGGGGTTGTGGCTCGTCGCGCGGCAATCAAAGTAGCCGAGAAGCTGCGTGCGGCCCGGCGTCGCGCCTGTCTGTTCGAGCACCACACGTTTCACCCACGCCGCGGGCTTCTCGCCCGCCTCGAACGCCCCGCCGACCGTGCCGAAGCGCTCCGTCCCCTTCTCGCGGGTCAGGTAGCCCTTGTCGGCCATGCACACGACCACGTACCCGAGGGTCGTGGGCGCGCCTTCCGGCAGTTCGTCCGTCTCCACCCAGCGGCCACGCCAGTGGTCGCCAAGATTCAGCTCCACGACCGCGAGGGGATCGGGGATGTAGATGTTCATGTCCATCGGGGGCATGACCATAGTCAGCTTCTCCGGCGCAAAAAGGGCTTGGCGGTAATCGTGGCGCGAATCCCCGCAACGTCAAGCTCCGCGCCCGGCAGCGCCACCGCCGTGGCGACCGATGCCAGCCCGATCACGCTCTCGAGCCCGAACGACCGCACGCACGAGCGCAGTTCGCCCACGCGGCCGCCGCCGGCGGTGATGGGCGTCCCTGCGGCGGGCACGGCGTCGCCTTCGAGCAGCACCGCGCTGAGGACGATCCCTTCGGCGCCGCCATCGATGCCCAGCAGCTGATCGAGGTCCGCCTGCGCGGGCGTGTAACCGGGCAGCAGGTCCGGGTCGAAGGCGGGGATGCACGCCTCCACGCGCGCGCTTTCCAGCGCCGCCGCCCCCGCGAGCGGCACGCCCGCCGCCGCCAGCGTTTCGATGACGTGCTGCGCCACCGCCGGCGCGAGCATGAATTCGAAGCCGTCCTCGCCGAGGTCGCTCGTGCGCGTCACGAGCGTGCGAAAGCCGTGGAATTCGAACGTGACCGTGTGCAGCCGCTGCAGCCGCGCCGGCAACCCCTCGCCGAGGTGCTGTTCGCACAACGCCGCCGCCGCCGGCCCGGCGACCCCCAGCAGGCAGGTGCTCTCCGTGCGGTCCTCTACCTGGACATCCCAGTCGGCGCCCTTGGCCGCCTGCA
>JAYRQX010000088.1:0-1846 GCA_041910415.1 Acetobacteraceae bacterium
ACGATGGTGCGGAGCAGGATCCGCACATCCAGCGCGAAGGACCAGCCGCGGATGTATTCGAGGTCGGACCGCACGCGTTCCTGGATCTTTCGCTCGGTGTCGGTCTCCCCGCGCCATCCGCGCATCTGCGCCAGGCCGGTCATGCCGGGCCGGATGCGGTGGCGGGCGGCGTAGCCGGACACCACCTGTTCGAAGGGCACGCCGGCCACCAGCGTGTTCGGCGCATGGGGACGTGGCCCGACCAGGGACATCTCGCCGCGCAGCACGTTGATGAGCTGCGGCAGCTCGTCGATCGACGTGCGGCGGATGATGGCGCCAACCCGCGTGATGCGCGCATCGCTGCGCGTCGCCTGCCGGATGACGGAGGACGCGCCGGGGGTTGGCGCCGCCGCATGCATGCTGCGGAACTTCCAGATCCGGAAGCGGGCGTCGCGGAAGCCGACCCGTTCCTGCCGGAACAGCGCGCCGCCAGGCGATTCGATCATGATGGCGACGGCCGTGAGAAGGAGGACGGGCAGCAGCAGGACGAGCAGGACGGACGCCGCCACCAGGTCGAAGATCCGCTTGCCGAGCGCCGGCCATCCCGAGAGCGGCATGCCGAGGACGGGAATGGTGGGCGAGCGCGGGCAGCATTCGCCGACGCGACCGGCATCCGGCACGTCGTCGGCGAGATGGATTTCGAGCGGCAGGTCGCGGAACCGGTCCACGATCTCGGCGATCCGGCCCCGTCGGTCGGGCGGCAGCACGACGATCACCATGTCGATCGCATCGCGCCGCGCCACTTCGCGCAGACAGGAGGGCGAGCCGAGCCAGGCAACGCCCGGACCGAGCAGCGCACGCGCCGGCGCGTCATCGCTGACCACGCCCAGGATGTCGAGATTGCCGCGCCGGGACCGAAGCCGCGCCAGGAACCGGGCGGCGGATCGCGCATCGCCGTAGATCACCGCGCGTCGCGTCGTCGCCGCGTGGAGGACGGCCCGCAACCAGGGCGACAGGAGGAGCCGGGGCGCCAGCATCAGGATGGCGGCGATGGTCCCATAGGCGGCCAGGGGGGCGAGCGGGGCGGGCTGGTGCGGCGCGGCGGCGATGGCGAGCGCGGCACAGGCCGCGACGGCACCGGCAATGGCGCAGAGCGGACGTGCCAGGCTCAGCGCGCGATCCGTCGCGTGGCGCACTCGGTAGGCGCCGCCGAGGACCTGGGCGAGCACCGTGAGCAGCGCTGCGGCGAGCAGCAGCAGCCGCGTGAAGGGGAAGGACTGCCCAGACCAGAAATATGTCAAACTAGGAATATAATGAACAACAGCCTCGGCTGACACAAAAACCGCTGCGGCATCAGCCGCCAGGAACAGCAGCGACAGCGCTTCCGGCGCGCAGGAACTTCTCAAAAAACCGTGTAATGGCTTGTGAGGCGGCGACGCGCGATAGGCCGCGACGGGCAGCGCCCGCGCCACGGCTGTCGCGGCGACGCCGCTTGGCGCCGGCGCGGAACCGCGCCCTAAACCTCTCTCCAGCAAGGCAATATTGGCACTCATCCAACACCTGACGGCGCTTGATCACTTGTCCGGGAGAGTCTCTAGAGAGAGTCGTTAGCGATGTCCACACATTTATCACAAAATCGTGAGCAAAGGCCTGAATTGCATTTCTTGGCGATTATTGCGGATCAAATATCAACCCTTGCGCTCTTTCCCCTGCGCCGGCTTTCCATCAGGCAATTTTCCTAGATCCGGGCGCCTCGGCGGGCTGGCAAGGAGTCCCAGGCCAGGTGCCTGCCGCCGCGCCCGATGCGCCGGCGCACTTCGACGCCCTGTTCGATGGCAGCGGAGCCGGGCGTTGGCGGAAGGCATGC
>JAYRQX010000089.1:0-2020 GCA_041910415.1 Acetobacteraceae bacterium
CGCCGGTCAGAAGCGTCGCGCCGAGCGCGAGGAAGGGCAGGACACGCATGATCGTCCCCTTACGGTTCGCGGGGACTCTCCGCGGGCGGGGTGGCGGTTTGAAGGCCTTGCCCGCCGCATTTTCGAACCGCTTCATACCAACGGTCGAATGCTTCGACCGTTGGTATTCATTTTTGCTGGCCCTCACACGCCGGGCGCAAACCTCCGGTTTGCTTGGCTTCGCCGGACCGTCATGCCGAAGGCATGCTGTCCGCATGACCGGCGGATCGGCACAGCCGACCGCGAGCGGGCCGCATTCGCGGCCTCGGCACGAAGCAAAGCCTCGTGCCGCCGGTATCAGTTACCCTGGCTTGGTTCCGTGCCCTGCTGCTGCTGCCAGCGCTGCCGCGCCCGGGTGCCCTCGGGCGGCGGCGGGCCGGGGGTGAAGCCCTCATTCGGCCCGGTCCAGATCGTTCGCTGGCCGGGGTAGTAGCCATAGGGCGGATAGACGGGCTGCGGCGCCGGGCGGTAGGCCGGCTGCGCATAGCCGTAGCCGGGCTGGTAGCCGTAGCCGGGCTGGTAGCCATAGCCGGGGCCGTAATCCACGCAGCCCGCCAGCGCCAGCAGGCCGCCCAGCACCATCGACCGTCGCATGGCGATGCCCTTTCAGCCGCCGGCGGCGGCGGCGCTCATGCCTTCGCGCCGGAGAAGGCGTTGAACGTCTGCAAGGTGTAGGTGTCCTTCACGCCCGGCACGGTCTGAACGCGCTCGACCACGAACTGGCCGATGTCCTGGTCGGTTTCGAGATAGAATTTGCCGAGCAGGTCGTACTGGCCGGAGATCGAATGCATCTCCGACAGCTCCTCGATGGAATCGGCCATTTCGCGCGCGACGCGATAGGCTTGGCCCATGTCGCACTTGATCATGACGAATATGGCTCGCATCCGAAACCGTCCTTCACCCGGCGCCCTGGGTCCAGTGTCCCCCTGAAGGGGGTCGTGCCGCAACAGGGGCGTCGCGCGGAGCCATCGTGGCCGTCGCGTCCAGGCGATCCTCAACGATCCCCGGCACGCTGCGCGAAGGCCTGGCGCGCTGGCGCCCGGCGCCGCCTCGCCCTAGCATCGCGCAACGCATCGACGATGCCGGAGAACGTCCACGATGATCACGCGACGCGCGGCCCTGCTGGCCGCGGCCTTGGCGCGGCCCGCCTTCGCGCAATCCGGCTATCCCGCGCGCTCCATCCGCTTCATCGTGCCCTACGCCCCCGGCGGCGGGCAGGATATTTCCGCGCGTCTGCTCGCCGATCCGCTGCGCAACGCGCTCGGCCAGCCCGTCATCGTGGAGAACCGCTCCGGCGCCTCGGGCCAGGTCGGTGCGACGGCCGTGGCGCAGGCGGCGCCGGATGGCTACACCATCATGCTGGGCGGGTCGGGCGAGACGGCGATCAACCAGCACCTGTTCCGCACCATGACCTACCACCCGCTCCGCGACCTGCGCCCCGTCATGGTGCTGGGCAAGGTGCCGATCGTGGTCATGGCGAACCCCGGCGCGCCCTTCCGCAGCATCGAGGAGCTGGTGACGCAGGCGCGCACCCATCCCGGGCGCTTCTCCTTCTCCTCCTCCGGCACCGGCAATCCGCAGCACCTCGCGGGCGAGCTGCTGAACCACATGGCGCAGGTGCAGACCGTGCATGTGCCCTATCGCGGCTCCGGGCCCGCGGTGCTCGACATCGCCTCGGGCCAGGTGCAGTTCGGCTACAATTCCCTCGGCTCGGGCCTCGCGCTGATCCGCGAAGGCCGCATCCGCGTCATCGGCGTGACGTCGAAGGAGCGGATGCCGAACCTGCCCGACATCCCGGCCGTCGCCGAATACCCGCCCCTCGCGGCCTATGAGCTCGTGAACTTCTTCGGCGTCTGGGTGCCGGCCGCGACGCCGGAGCCGATCGTGCAGCAGCTCGCCCAGGCGCTGGCGGCGATCATGGCCGCGCCCGAGATGCGCGCGCGCTTTCTGGAACAGGGCCTGATCGCGACGGCGCTGAACC
>JAYRQX010000090.1:0-1801 GCA_041910415.1 Acetobacteraceae bacterium
AGGAAGCGCCCGTCATCGGTCTCGCTGAAGGAGGAGAGCCGCCCCAGGCAGCCGATGCCATAGACCGCCGGGCCCGTCGCGCCCTCGGGCTTGCCTGCCTCCTGCTGCACCATGCCGAAGACCCGCCGGTTCGCGAACGCGGCCTCGGTCATCGCGAGGTAGCGCGGCTCGAAGATGTTGAGCGGCAGCTTGCCCTCGGGCAGCAGCAGCGCGCCGGAAAGCGGGAAGACCGCGATCTCCGGCGGCAGGTCCTCGAAGCGCGGATGGAAGGCGGGCATGAAGCCCCTCCCGGCGCTAACGGAACAGGAGCGTGGACAGCTTCCGCCGGCCCGCGATGGAGGCGGGATCGTCGAAGCCCCAGGCCTCGAAGAACTTCAGCAGCTGCTTCCGCGCAGCTTCCTCGCCCCAGGCCCTGTCGCGCCTGATGGCGTCCACCAGCGCCTCCGTCGCCGCGGCGCGGTCGCCCATGGCGTTGAGCGCGACGGCGAGATCGATGCGCGCCTGGTGGTCGTTGGGATCGGCGGCCAGCCGGCTTTCGAATTCCGACAGCTTCGCCTGCGCCTCGCGGCCCTCGGCCGCCAGTTCCAGCGCGGCGCGGACCGAGGCCAGCTCGGCATGCACGCGGATCTTCTCGGGCGCGCTGTCGAGGACCTGCAGCGCCTGCTCCTCCTGCCCCAGCGCCATCAGGGACCGGGCGACACCCGCGAAGGCCTCCGCGTTCTCGGGCTCGGACTGGGCGAGCGCGCCGAAAAGCTCGAGCGCGCCCTGATGGTCGCCCTCCTCGGCCGCCGCCTTGGCGTCCGCCAGCAGGTCGGCGGAGGGCATCTGGCCGCCCGCGGCCTTCAGCAGCCCCTCGACGAACTTCTTCACATCCGATTCCGGCAGCGCGCCCTGGAAGAGGTCGAGGATCTGCCCCTTCCAGAAGGCGACGACGGTCGGCACCGACTGCAGCGGCAGGCCCATCTGGCTGAGCTGCGCGACGAGCGACTTGTTCTTGTCGATGTCGATCTTGACCAGGCGCACGCGCCCGCCCGCCGCGCGTGTCACCTTCTCCAGCGCCGGCGTCAGCTGCTTGCAGGGCCCGCACCAGGTCGCCCAGAAATCGACCAGGACCGGCACGTCCTTCGACGCCTGGATGACGTCGTTCATGAAGGTCTTCTGGTCGCCGTCCATGACCGGGTCCGGGCCGCCGGCGGCGCCGTTGCCGGGTTCCTTGCGGATGGGGTCCATGATGACTTGCATGACGAGGCTGTTCCCTGGTGTCGTGCGACCGCCGGGCCTTCCGGCTTGCCGGGGTCCCCGGGCGGTCCGTTGCCCCCATAAATGCGCCGTCGCGGCGCGGAAGCAAGCGGGGAAGGACAGTCACCGATGATGGCGCCGCGCTTCGAGGCCGATCCGCTCTACGGCACGGCCTGCGAATCCTACCAGTTGCAGGTCGGCCTGGCCGGCGTGGAGGGGCTGGTCGCGGCGCAGCGCGCCCTGGCCGGGCCGGGGCTGCACGGGATTCCGGCGTCGGCGCTGCATGTCACCGTCCTGCCGCTGATCGACGCGGCCGAGCATCCCGCCGAGGCGAAGGCGGTGCTGTGGGCGCGGCACCGGGCCGCGTGGTGCGACGCGATCGCACGGGCCTGCGCCGGCACCGGGCCATTCCGAATGCGATTCGATGAAATCCGCGTCGGGCCGCGGGCGGTGATCGCGCAGGACGGGCGGAACCCGCTGGCCGCCCTGCGCGCGCTGCTGCACCCGGCCTGCGGGCTGCCGGAACGGCCGGTCCGCGTGCCCGACATCACCCATGCGACGC
>JAYRQX010000091.1:0-3679 GCA_041910415.1 Acetobacteraceae bacterium
CAGGATCGCTGCCGCGGTCGGATGGCGCGCGATGATGTCAAGGGCCGCCCCCTCCCCCCGCAGCGCGCCGAAATGCAGGCCTGCAACGACATGGGGAATGACCGCCAGGCCGGCCTCCACGAGATGGGCCAGCGCATGCTCGAAATCCGCGACGGGACGGTCAAGGTGATAGACGTCCCGGATCGTCGTCTCGTCGCCGATGATGTCGAGCATCGCGACATCGATGCCCGCTGCCTTCAGCGCCCGCGCACGCGCGGCATCGACAAGGCCGGTATGCACGAGGACGCGGATGCCGGGATGTTCATCCTTCAGCGCCCGGATGACCGGCAGGTAGCGGTCGAAAGGCACCTCGTTCCGGCGGTTCGAGCCGCCGGAGAGCAGGAAGCCGCGCAGCCCCTGGCGCGCGATCATGTCGCGCAGGCGTGCGGCGAAGGCATCCGGATCGCCGGCCGGGATCATCGGCTTCAGGATCTCCGCGCGGCAGTGCGCGCAATTCAGCGCGCAGGCGCCGCCGGTCATCGAAAAGGCCGGGAAGACCGCCGATCGCCGGCAGGTGCCGAGCGCGTCGCTGTCGAAATCGCGGAAGCTCGGCGTCGACGCGCGGAACGGTCGCGACGCGAAGGGCGTGCCGATGCGCAGCAGTTCGGCGGCGAGCGGCGGCGGCAACCCCGCCTCCTCCGCCAGCGTGGCGAGCTGCGCATCAGCGATGGCCGGCACGCTCTTCTCCCTGCGCGGAATCCGGCGGAAGAGAATGGGAGTCGAACCCACCTGGGACCGACTCGCGGCCCCAACCAGATTTGAAGTCTGGCCGCCCCACCGGGAACGAATCTCTTCCATCGTCGCCGGCGGTCTCGAAGAGATCCCGGCGGTGCGAGTTTATGCGACGCACGTCGCCGCGTCTAACGGTCACGCCATGGCGGTCGAGAAAATCCAGCGCCTGGATCGCGACCTTGCGTCCCACCACGCCACTCCCTTCGGCCTCCAGCGCATCGCGGAATGCGGCGGCCGTCACCCAGTCCTGCTGGGCCTGCTCCAGCGCCGCGAAAAGGCGGACCATCTCCGCCACGGTGGCGCGCAGGAAATAGTGGTCCTGCGCCACCTCATCGATCGCGGCAGCCTGGCGGAACCGGCGCAGCAGGCGGCGAATTTCCTGTTCGTCCCGCGCCAGGTCGCGCGCGATGTCACGAACGCGCGGCGGACGGAACCGCGCGGTGCCGGCGAGCATCGGGTGGATACGCTGCCAGAGCGCATCCTCGGCCTCCGAGATCTCGATGCGGTGGCTCGCCAGCCGCACCCAGGCGCCATCAAGTGCAAGCCAGCCTTCCGTCTCGGCGATCCGGCGCAGCAGCGCGCGATAGAGCGGTGCCGGCACGCGCGGTGTCGTCGCCATGCGCAACCGCTCGAGACCCATGCCGGGCAGATCGGGCTGCAGGGCATGGAACTCCGTCAGCGCCGCACGCAGACATGCTGCGGCCTCTTCGCGCCGCGTCCTTGCCAGGGCGAAGCCGACGCCACCGACCGGCCAGACCTCGGCGCCGGCAGCCACGCATGTGTCGCGTGCAACATCCGGGGCCAGACCGCGGTCGCGCGCAAAGGCCGTGAGATCGACGGGCGCCGCCGACGCCGCCGTCATGCCGCGCAGGGCCGCAACCGCGTCCGGTTCGGCCATCGCCGCGAGGAGCGCGAGGCGTTCCGGCGTGCGGCGCTTGCGTTCGGGCGCGCGCAAATCAAGGAATCGCCCACCCGCCAGGGTGCGGCTCGCCGACACGTCGCGCAGGATGAAGCGATCGAGCGCGCGCGCGGCAATCGGTCTGTCCAGCACGAGCTGCACGCGAACCTCGTCGCCGGGCGCGGCGCGGCGATCCTCCAGCAGCACGATGCGGACACCGGCCTCGGCCGTCGCATGGTGCAGCCGCGCGGACATCCATTGCGTGATGCCCCTGGTGGCACCCGGTGCCACGCGCAGCACCGCGTCAATGCGCTGCGTCGGCGCATGGGCATCCGGCGACGTCACAATATCGCCGCGATGCAGCGCCTCCTTGCTGATCTCCGGCCCCGCCAGGTTCAGCGCGCAGCGTTCGCCGGCCACCCCGCGTTCGGCACGCAGGTTCTGCGCGTGAATGGAACGCACGCGCGCCGACAGCCCGGACGGCGAGACGGTCACCGCATCGCCGACCGCCACGGCACCGTCGAGCACCATGCCCGTCACGACGACGCCCGCGCCGGCCAGGACGAAGCTGCGGTCCACCGCGAGCCGGAACAGGCCCGCCTGCGCGCGCGGACGCGTCGCCGCATGCTGCGCCTGCAGCCAGGCGAGCAGCGCCGGCACCCCCTCCCCCGTCAGGCTGGACAGCGGAAAGACGGGGCTGCCGGCAAGCGGCGTGTCGGCGAGCAGCGCCTCGACCTCCGCCGCCACCGCGGCGATGCGGTCCGGCGGCACGGCATCGGCCTTCGTCAGCGCCACGACGCCGCGCGGAATGCCGAGCAGGGAGACGATCTCCAGATGCTCGCGCGTCTGCGGCATGACGCCATCATCGGCCGCCACGATCAGCATCAGCATATCCAGGCCATGCGCGCCCGCCAGCATGGTGTGCACGAAACGTTCGTGCCCCGGCACATCGACGAAGCCGATCACCGATCCATCGGGCTGCGGCAGATAGGCGAAGCCGAGCTCGATGGTGATGTCGCGCGCCTTCTCCTCCTTCAGCCGGTCGGCATCCACGCCGGTGAGCGCCTTCACCAGCGAGGTCTTGCCGTGGTCGATGTGACCGGCCGTGCCGACGATCATGGCGGATCGACCTCGTCGATGCGCATCCGCCTCCCCCATCGATCGAAGAACCGGCCCTCGTTCAGCACCAGGCGGTCATCGTCCAGCCGCTGTTCCAGCAGCCGCAGCCGCGTCCGCGCCGTGGGGTTGTCGAGCGGCCTGCCGCGCTCCTGTTCGGGGAAGAAGGCGACGCCATCCCAGTCCTGGCCGGCGCCGGCGAGCATCACGACCATGTCGCCCCAGGGCACCTCGGCGCCGATCACGTTGACATAGGTCGAGCAGAGCGGCGTGGCCTGCGTCTCTCCGATGCGCAGCAGCACGATCAGCGCGGTGAAGGCGCCGGTGGCGGCGAACGCCTCGGCGAGCCAGGGCTCGAAGTCGTTGGCGGCGTCAGAAGTCAACGACGGGGGTCTCCGGCATCCAGCGCTCGAAATGCACCCAGAAGGGCACGCCGCGCGCCTCCAGGTGCCAGGCTTCGTATGCGGCCAGCGCGGCGGCGGGGTCGGCGGGCTGCTTGGCCTCGGCCTCCGCATCGCCTTCGTACAGCGCAGCGCAGACCGGCGCGAAGCAGGCGATGATTTCCTCGCGCGCCGCGCTCTCCTCGCCCCAGCCCAGGCGGGCACGCAGCGTGGCAAGGCCATGGGCAACGGCCGTTGGTTCGTCCTCGGCCTTCGCCACCACCTCCGCGACCGCGCGCAGCAGGTTGGCGCGGCGGAAGGCGAAGGCGCGCGCCTCGGCCAGCGCCGCGACGCGCTTGGCGTGTTCGGCGCGGTAGCTGGCCTCCGCGGCCTCGGCGGTCCTGGTCGCGGCGGTCAGCTCCTCGATCCAGGCGGCGGCACGGGTCATGCGGGCACTCCGGGAAAGGCGGGCAGTGGACCGGGTTCGGGCAAGGGCACCGCCGCAAGGCGCGCC
>JAYRQX010000092.1:0-18731 GCA_041910415.1 Acetobacteraceae bacterium
CCGCGCGCGCTCTCCATCACCACGGCCTTCGCCACCTGGCCGCGCTCCTGGCAGCGCGACGCCGCCTCCTGGCTCGACAAGCCGCAGCAGGGCGGCTTCACCAGGGAAGTCGTCTCGCACTTCCTCTTCCTCACGCGCCGCCAATGCGGTCCGATCACGCTCGACGACGCGCGCGCCACCTTCGCCGCGCCGGGGAAGTCGGAAACGGCCATCGCCGCAAAGCTAACCGCCGGCGGCCTGCCCGTCGCGCTCTCGGGCGGCGTCGGCACGACGCTGCAGGACGACCACAATGCCTGGGTGCTGGAAGGCCCGAACGGCGCCATCCGCCTGCGCGACTGGTCTTTCGCCGAACGCCGCCAGCCCGACGGAAGCTGGGCGCCCGCGCCCGATGCGCTGCCGAACGAAAAGATGCGCCCGATGGTCCTGCAACGGCAGTTGGAAGGCGTCGCCCGCATGACGCGCGGCGAAGCCCACCACCTCGCCACGCTGCGCGAGGCGCTTGATGTGCAGGAGATCGTCGAAGGCATCCTCGCCGCGCACTGACACCCTTGCCGCCCTCCCCGCACCCGGCGCAGGCTGCGCCCGGCGAGGACGGGAGGACGGCATGAGGAAGGTGGCGGTGGTCACGGGCGGAGCGCGCGGCATCGGCCGCGCCTGCGCCCATGCGCTGGCCGAGCGCGGCTTCGACATCGCGCTGGTGGACCTGCTGCGCCCCGAGATGGAGCGCACGGCCAGCGAGCTCCGCGCCATGGGGCGCGAGGCGATGGTCCTGGAAGCCGACGTCGCCGACCACGCCCGCGCCAAGGCGGTCGCCGCCGAGGTCGAGGCGCAATGGGGCCGCATCGACGCGCTGGTGAACGATGCCGGGAAATCGAATCCCAAGGGCATCCTGGCATGCAGCGAGGAGGAGTTCGACCGCACCATCGCCGTCAACCTGAAATCCTGCTTCAACTACATCCAGGCGATTGCGCCGGTCATGCTGAAGGGCGGCGGCGGGCGCATCGTCTCGATGTCCTCGCTCAACGCGCATACCGGCGGCGTGACCAGCGCGGTCAGCAAATTCGCCTATGCCTCGGCCAAGGCCGGCATCCTCGGCATGACGCGGGCGCTCGCGAAGGAACTCGGGCCGACCATCGCCATCAACGCGATCTGCCCGGGCATCATCCAGACCGAGCTCGGCAATTCGCTGACCAAGGCGCGCGGCGCGGAGCTCGCGAAGAAGATCGCATTGGGTCGCGTCGGCGCGCCGCAGGACGTGGCGCGCATGGTCGCCTTCCTCTGCGCCGAGGAGCCGAATTTCATCACCGGCCAGCATTTCATCATCGACGGCTTCCAGTGGGAGATCTGACCATGGTGCCGCGCCGCACGCTGCTCGCCGCCCTGCCCTTCGCCGCGCTGGCAGCGCCCGCGCTGGCGCAGCGCGGCTTCCCCGAACGTTCCGTGCGCGTCGTCGTGCCCTACGGCCCCGGGGGCAGCAGCGACATCGTGGCGCGCATCCTCGCCCAGCGCGCCAGCGAGATCACGGGCCAGTCCTTCGTGGTCGAAAACCGCGGCGGCGGCGCCTCCATCCCCGGCACGCAGGCCGTCGCGACAGCGGCGCCCGATGGCTACACCATCGGCACGGCCGACAACGCGCTGGTCGTGAACCCCGCCCTGCAGCGCGAACGCATGCCCTTCGACACCGAACGCGACATCGGCCCGCTCGGCGTGGCGGTCACGGCGCCGCTGCTCTTCCTCGCCAACCCCGGCGCGCCCGCGCAGAGGCTGGGCGATATCGTGGACGCGGCCCGCGCGCGGCCCGGCGCGATCGCGCTGTCGCATGGCGGCATCGGCACGCCGACCCATCTCGCCCTCGTGCAGTTGCAGATCGCGACGGGGCTGGAGTTCAACCTGGTCGGCTACCGCGGCGGCGGGCCGCAGCTGACGGGCCTCGTGACGGGCGAAGTGCCTTACGGCGTCGTCGCCATCTCCTCCTCCTTCGTGCATGTCGAGGGACGGCGGCTGCGCCCCGTGGCGATCACCTCGCCCCAGCGCAGCCCGCTGCTGCCGGATGTGGCGACGACCGCGGAAGCCGGCTGGCCTGCCGTGGATCTGGTGGGCTGGTGGGCCTTCATCACGCCGGCCGGCCTGCCCGCCGAGGTGTTGAGGCGCCTGCACGAGGTGGTCATCGGGCCGGCGCGAGAGCCCGCGGTGAAGCAGCGGATGGAGGGCCTCGGCTATGCCGTCGTCGCCGGCAGTCCGGCCGAATTCGGCGCGCAGATAAGGCGGGAGGTCGCGCAATGGCGCGATATCGCCCAGCGTGTCGGCATGCGCCCCGAATAGCCCGCGACTTGGCGACACGCGCCGGCTGGACTTAGGCTGCGCTCAAGCCCGGGAGTTCGAAGCCATGACAGAACCCACACGTCGCGTCCTGCTGGCCGCTGGCGCCGCCACGCTGGCGATGCCAGCCATCGCGCAGGATGCCTGGCCCACACGGCCCGTGCGCGTGTTGGTCGGCTATCCCGCCGGCGGCGCGAACGACATCGTCGCGCGCGCCGTCGCGCAGGGCATGCAGGAGATCCTCGGCCATCCCTTCGCGGTCGAGAACCGCGCCGGCGGCGCCGGCTCCATCGCCGCCGAGGCGGCGGCACGCGCCGCGCCGGATGGCAGCACGCTCTACATGATCTCCTCCGCGCAGATCCTGGCGCCCGCGCTGCGGCGCAACCTCGGCTACGATCCCGTGCGCGACTTCACGCCGATCGCCCTCGGCGCCATCGGGTCCTACTTCCTGGTCGTGCACAGCAGCGTGCCGGCCACGAATGTGCAGGAGTTCGTCGCCATCGCCCGGCGCGGCGCGAACAGCGTGACCTATGCGAGTTCCGGCGTCGGCGCCGGACCGCATCTGGCGATGGAATTGCTGGCCAGCATGGCCGGCGTGCAACTGCACCATGTGCCCTATCGCGGCGATGCCGATGCGCTGATCGACCTGACCGCGGGCCGCGTGCAGGCCTATATGAGCGCGATCGCGCCGGCGCAGCCGCACATCCAGGCGGGCACGCTGCGCGCGCTCGCCGTGACCGGTGCGACGCGCGCCGCTGCCGCGCCGGATGTGCCGACCATCGCCGAGAGCGGCTATCCCGGCTACGAGATGGGAGCCTGGTGGGGCCTTGTCGGGCCGGCGAACCTGCCGCCCGCCATCACCCAGCGAGCGATCGCCGCAGCGACCCGGACGATCCAGTCCCCCGGCTACCGCACGCGGTTCGAGGCCATGGGCTACGTCCCCGGCAACGTCTCCGGCGCCGCATTCGGCGCGCTGATCGCGAACGACCGCCAGCGCTTCGCGGACATGGTCCGCCGCATCGGCATCCAGCCCGAATAGACCCGAGGAGCGATCCCGTGACCCCGCAATACCTGACCGCCAGCGACGGCAAGTCCATCGCCTACTACGTGGACGACAATTCGCCGCCCTGGGCCCATGCGCCGACCCTGCTGCTGATGCATTCGGCGATGGGCAATTCGCAGCGCTTCTTCTCGATGGTGCCGGATCTGTCCAAGCACTATCGGGTCGTGCGCTTCGATCTGCGCGGCCATGGCGCGTCGCATTTGCCGGCGCCCGATGAACAATTCTCGCTCGGCCGGCTCGTCCAGGACGCGCTTGAGGTTCTGGACCGGGTCGGCGCGAAACAGGCCCACATCGTCGGCAATTCCGCCGGGGGCTATGTCGCGCAGCGCATCGCGATCGAACATCCGGAGCGCGCACTCAGCCTCGCGACCTATGGCTCCACGCCCGGGCTGAACCACGCCGCGCTCGGCTGGCTGCCGCGCGTGGCGAAGGAAGGCCTGACGCCCTTCCTCGCCGACACCATCGCCATGCGCTTCGACCTGAAGAGCACCGATCCCGCGCTGGTGCAGTGGTTCCTGACGCAAACGGCGGAGAACGATGCCGCCTTCATCGGCCGCTTCATCACGGAGATGTCGCGCCACGCCTGGGGGCCGGAGCTGGCCAGGGTGCGCTGCCCGACTCTGGTCGTCTATCCGGGCGAGGAAACCGTCGGCGGCACCGACGGCTACGACCCCTACAAGGCGGTCAAGGACGTGAAGCTCATCGCCTACGAACACCTGCCGCACAACATCTGCGACATGGTGCCGGACCGCTGCGTGGCCGACCTGCTGGCGTTCCTGAAGGCGAAGTTCGGATAAGGAATCAGCGCTTCGTCGGGAACGACCAGGCGCCGTTGGGATTGATGCCGCGCGGCGGCGTGGGAAGGCCGAGCGTGTCGCGCAGCGTGCCGCCGGGGTACTCGGTGCGGAACAGGCCGCGCCGCTGGAGTTCCGGAATCACCAGCTCGACGAAGGTCTCGAGCGAGCGCGGCAGCACCGGCATGCCGACATTGAAGCCGTCGCAGGCGCCGGCCCGGAACCAGTCCTCCATCTCGTCGGCAACCTGCGCCGCGCTGCCCTTGAAGACAACATGGCCCGCGGACGGCACGATGATCTTGTAGAGCTCGCGGATCGTCAGCTTGCGCTGCTTCGCCATGCGGTCGATCGCCTCGCGATAGCTCGTCATGCCCACCACCTCCTCGGAGAGGTCGGGCAGCGGACCGTCGATCGGATAGCCCGACAGATCGGTGCGGCAGAATTTCGACAGCGACGCCACGCCGACATCCGGCGGGATCAGCTCCTGCAACTCGGCATAGAGGTCATCCGCCTCGGCCGCCGTGCGGCCGACATAGGCTGTCATGCCGGGCAGGATGCGCACATGGTCGGGGTTGCGGCCGTGGCAGGCGATGCGCTGGCGCAGATCGTCGCAGAAGGCCTTGGAATCCGCCTTGGTCAGCGCGATCGAGAAGATGATGTCCGCGTGCTTCGCCGCCAATTCGCGCCCGGGCTCCGACTGCCCGGCGGCGGACAGCACGGGATAACCCTGCGGAAGCCGTGCCACGTTGAGCGGCCCCTGCACCGAGAAATGCTTGCCGACATGGTTCAGACGCTGAACCTTCGACGGGTCAAGAAAATGGCCGCTCGCCTTGTCCTCGGGAAACGCATCCTCCGCCCAGCTGTCCCACAGGCCCTTGCAGATGCTGACGAACTCATCGGCCCGCTCATAGCGTTCGTGGCGCGGGACATGGGATGAACGGCCGAAATTCACCGCGTCACCTTCGTAGTTGCCGGTGACGATGTTCCAGCAGGCCCGGCCGTTGCTCAGATGGTCGAGCGAACCGAAGCGGCGCGCCAGCAGATAGGGCTCGTCATAGGTGGTCACCGACGTGGCGAAGAGCCCGATATCGCGGGTGTGCTGCGACAGGGCCGCAAAGAGCATCAGCGGGTCGAAGGCAGCGGGCCGGTCCGTGTTGGTGTTGGCGACGAACATCACGGGATCGTCCATGGCCCGCACGGCGTTGCCATCGGCCAGGAAGAGCATGTCGAACTTGCCGCGCTCCGCCAGTTTCGCCTGCGCGATCAGCACATCCAGGCGCATGGTGGTCCTGGGCCAGGACTCCCCGTGGCGCCAGCCGGCCAGATGGCTGCCGATCGGGAACACGCTGGTCATCAGATGCATCATGGCGGCCGCCGCTGCGGGTTGTGGCCAGCCATGTTCCGGCGCGGCGGGCCCGAAGTCCATGGGCAGGGCATGCCCAGGACCCGGTGGCGGCGGATCGCCGCCCGCCTACTGGACCAGGGGGCCGTCCGCCTGCGCCGAGAGCACGATGCCCTCGATCTCCGTACGCGAGGCCAGCAGCGCCATGTACTGATGCGCCGCGCGCCGCCAGGCGGAGCCGTGCAGATGCCGGGCGATGCGTGGATGGGCATCCGCGAAGGCAATCTCCGTGGGTTCCTCGCGCGACAGCACATGGATGACATGGAACCCGTAGCGGGTCTCCACGACGGCGTCATGCACCGCGCCGGGCGCAGTGGCGCGCAGGGCGGCCTCGAATTCCGGCACGGTCGTGCCCGCTTCCACCAGCCCGAGTTCGCCGCCCTGCTCCTTCGACGGACAGGCGGAGAAGCGCATGGCCAGATCGGCGAGCCTGCGAGGTTCCGCGCGGACCGTGGCCAGCGCCTCCTCGGCTCTTGCACGGGCCGCGTCGCGTTCCGCCGCCGCGCCGGGATCGGCGGCGAAGAGAATATGCGCCGCCTGCCAGGCTGCCGGCGTGCGGAAGCGCGCGCGGTTCGCATCGTACCACCGGCGGCAGGTCGCCTCGTCCGCGTCCGGCACCGCCAGCTCGCGCGCCAGCAGCGCGCGGACCAGCGCCTCCTCCTCGCTCTCGTCGCCGCCGGGCTCGGCGGTGATGCCGAGCCGCCGCGCCTCGTTGCGCAGCAGCCGGCCGACGATCAGCGCCTCGGTCGCCGCATGCCACGCCGCCTCCGCGGTCTCGGCCGGGTGATGCTGCATCTCGGCGGCGATCTCGGAGGCGGGGATCTCCTCGCCGTCGATCCGGACGACCGGCGCCTCGAAGGGCGCCGGGCGGTGGTGGTGATGGTGCGCGACCATGCGTCAGACCGCTTTCGCGCCGCCGCGCCGCCGCACGAGCTGGTAGGGCCGCACGACATAGCCGATCGGGGCCGACCAGATGTGCACGAGGCGGGAGAACGGGAAGGCGACCAGCAGGGTGATGCCGAGCAGGATATGCGCCTTGAACACCCAGTCCACGCCGTTCAGGTAGCTCGCCGCGTCGAACTGGAAGGTCACGATGTGCTGCGCCCAGTAGCTCAGCTGCATCATCACATGCCCGTCGCTGTGGCCGAGCGAATAGGGAATGCTGATGAGGCCAAGGACAAGCTGCAGCCAGAGCATCATCAGGATCGCGATATCCGCCGTGGAAGAGGTGGCGCGGATCCGCTCGTCATAGAGCCGTCGATGCAGCAGCATCGTCAGGCCGATGAAGCAGAGCGTGCCCGCGACGCCGCCCGCGATGATCGCCAGCAGCTGCTTCTGCGGGGCCGTGATGAAGTGCTCATACACGCTGTGCGGCGTCAGCAGGCCAACCGTGTGGCCGAACATCAGGAACAGGATGCCGATGTGAAACAGGTTGCTGCCGACGCGCAGCTGCCGCCGGCGCAGAAGCTGCGACGACCCGCTCTTCCAGGAATACTGCTCCCGCTCGAAGCGCAGCAGGCTGCCCAGCAGGAAGATCGCGATCGCGACATACGGATAGATGCCGAAGGCGAGGGTGTGGACATAGTCGAGCATGGCGCTTCAGGCTCCGCTGGACTGGGACGGCACTCGGCGGATGACCGGGCGCCGGTGCGGCATGGGATTGGGATTGCGGTGGGCCGCGCGCAGCTTGGCGGCGAGCGCATCCACACCGCATTCGGCGGCGGGATCGGCGCCGGGCCCGAAGACCACGGGCTGGTCCTCATAGGCCGCGTCGAGCTCCTCCGGCGTCGGGTCGGGCGCATCGGTCAGCGGCACGTCGCCGAGCTTCGCGCCGGCTGCGAGCACGACCGCGTGCAGCACGGCGGCATAGGCGGAATCGCGCGCCTTCAGCCGCCCATGCAGCAGGTCCAGCACCGGCCCGGCATTGCCGAGCAGCTCGGCGCCGCGTACCGGATCGACGGCGGCGAATTCGAGCATGGCCGGCAGATAGTCCGGCAGCTCGCCCGCCTGTGGTTCGAGCCCCGCGGAGGCGTAGATGTCGTTCAGCTCCACCATCGCGGGACCGCGCTCGCGGCTGTCGCCATGCACGTGCTCGAACAGGTTGAGGCACTGGCCACGGCTGCGGTCGAACAGCGAGACGTAGCCTTCCTGCAGGTCGAGCAGGTCGCCTTCGGCGAGTTGCAGGATCAGCGCGTCCAGCCCGGACAGGGCTGGCGCGATGACGGGGTCGCGCATGAGTGCGGCCCGGATTTCGGGCAGCGCCCCGATCATGTCGGCGCGCGGGTAGGAAAGCAGCGCCGCGAGGGCGCGGAGGGAGACGCGCATGGTCACACGCGCTCCTTCGGCTTCACCGGTGGCGGCAGGTCGGCCTGCGCCGATACGCGACGGATTTCCACGCGCGGCGCGGCGTAGCCGCCGGAGGTCGTCTTGGTCGAGAACAGGTTGGCGCCCGTGGAGCCCGAGGTGCTGCACCCGTTGCCGAAGGTGAAGCCGCAGGCCGATTTCAGATCAAACGTGTTCTCGGCGTATTCGCGGTGCGTGGAGGGGATGACGAAGCGATCCTCGTAATCGGCCAGCGCCATCACCTTGTACATGTCCTCGACCTGCTCGACGCTGAGGCCGACCTGCTTCAGAACCTCCTCGTCCATGCGGTTCTCGACCGTGCGGCCGCGCATGTGCATGCGCATTGCCATCATGCGCTGCAGTGCCAGAACGACGGGCGCCTCGGCCCCCGCGGTCAGCATGTTCGCGAGGTAGCGCACGGGGATGCGGAGCGAGGCGATGTCGGGCAGCACGCCGTCCCAACCGACATGGCCGGCCTGGTGCGCGCTCTGCACCGGGGACAGCGGCGGCACGTACCACACCATCGGCAGGGTGCGGTACTCAGGATGCAGCGGGAAGGCCACGCCCCACTCGATCGCCATCTTGTAGACGGGCGAGTTGCGCGCCCCTTCCAGCCAGGCTTCCGGCACGCCGTCGCGCCGCGCCGCCGCGATCACCTCGGGGTCGTTGGGATCGAGGAAGATGTCGAGCTGCGAGCGGTAGAGCTGCTGCTCGTTCTCGACGCTTGCCGCAGCCTCGATCCGGTCGGCGTCGTAGAGCATGACGCCGAGGTAGCGGATGCGGCCGACGCAGGTCTCCGAACACACGGTCGGCTCGCCGGCCTCGATGCGCGGGAAGCAGAAGGTGCATTTCTCCGCCTTCCCCGACTGCCAGTTGTAATAGATCTTCTTGTAGGGGCAGGCCGAGACGCACATGCGCCAGCCGCGGCACTTGTCCTGATCGACCAGGACGATGCCGTCCTCCTCGCGCTTGTAGATGCTGCCCGAAGGGCAGGCCGCGACGCAGGCCGGGTTCAGGCAGTGTTCGCAGAGCCGCGGCAGATACATCATGAAGGTCTGCTCGAACTCGCCGTACATCTTCTTCTGGATGCCTTCGAAGTTCGCGTCGCGCGACCGCTTCTCGAACTCGGTGCCCAGAATCTCCTCCCAGTTCGGGCCCCATTCGATCTTCTCCATCCGCTTGCCGGTGATCAGGCTCACGGGGCGCGCAGTCGGGAAGGCCTCCAGTTCAGGCGCGGTCTGCAGGTGCTGGTAGTCGAAGGTGAAGGGCTCGTAGTAGTCGTCGATCTCCGGCATGTCGGGATTGGCGAAGATCTTCGCGAGCACGCGGAGCTTGCCGCCGATGCGCGGTTCGATCCTGCCGTTGCGCTTGCGGCGCCAGCCGCCGTTCCAGCGGTCCTGGTTTTCCCACTCCTTGGGATAGCCGATGCCCGGCTTGGTCTCCACATTGTTGAACCAGGCGTATTCGACGCCTTCGCGGCTCGTCCACACCTGCTTGCAGGTGACGGAGCAGGTGTGGCAGCCGATGCACTTGTCGAGGTTCAGCACCATCGCGATCTGGGCGCGGACCTTCATGGTATGAGCTCCTTTTCTCTTCCGCGCTTCACTCGGCCGCCTGCACGCCTGCTTCCGCGAGCGGCCGGTCCAGCCAGTCCGTCTTGGCCTGCTTGCGCACCAGCACGAACTCGTCCCGGTTGGTGCCGATCGTGCCGTAGTAGTTGAAGCCGTAGGCCATCTGCGCATAGCCGCCGATCATGTGCGTCGGCTTGACCGTGGCGCGCGTGACGGAGTTGTGGATGCCGCCGCGGGCATGCGTGATCTCGCTGCCCGGGACATTCACGATCTTCTCCTGCGCGTGGTACATCAGGATCATGCCCTCAGGCACGCGCTGGGAGACGACGGCGCGCGCGACCAGCGCGCCGTTGTTGTTGAAGGCCTCGACCCAGTCGTTGTCCTCCACCCCCATTGTCTTCGCGTCGATCTCGCTGATCCACACGATCGGACCGCCGCGCGAGAGCGTCAGCATGATGAGGTTGTCGGTGTAGACGGAGTGGATGCCCCATTTCTGGTGCGGCGTGATGAAGTTCAGCGCCACTTCCTTGTTGCCGTTCGGCTTCGCGCCCAGCATGGACTGGTGCGCGCGCAGGTCGACCGGCGGGCGATAGAGGCAAAGCCCTTCGCCGAAGGCCAGCATCCAGGGGTGATCCTGGTAGAGCTGCTGGCGGCCCGAGAGCGTGCGCCAGGGGATCAGCTCATGCACGTTGGTGTAGCCGGCGTTGTAGCAGACCTCCTCGCTCTCCAGCCCCGACCAGATGGGAGACGAGATGATCTTCCGGGGTTGCGCCTGCACATCCCTGAAGCGGATGGCTTCGTGTTCCTTCGATTTCGCCAGGTGCGTGTGGTCGCGGCCAGTGAACTTGCCGAGCGACTCCCACGCCTTCACCGCGACATGGCCGTTGGTCTCCGGCGCCAGGTGCATCAGCGTCTCGCAGGCGTCGATGTCCGTCTCGATCTTCGCGAGCCTGCCCTCGACGCCCGGAACCTCCGTCGTGCCGTTCAACTGGCGAAGGAACTCGACCTCGTGCTCGGTCTTCCAGCTCATGCCCTTGCCGTTGTTGCCGAGCTTGTCCATGAGCGGACCGAGCGAGGTGAAGCGTGCGTAGGTATTGGGATAGTCGCGCTCCACGACGGCGACGCCCGGCATGGTCTTGCCGGGGATGGCCGCGACCTCGCCCTTCTTCCACTCCCGCACCTGGTGCGTCTGGCCGAGCTCCGCCGGGCTGTCATGCATCAGCGGCGTCAGCACCACGTCCTTCTCGCGGCCGAGATGGCCGTTGGAAAGGCCCGAGAAGCGCTTCGCGATGCCACGGAAGATCGCCCAGTCGGTCCGCGCCTCCCAGGCCGGATCCACCGCGGCCGACAGCGGATGGATGAAGGGATGCATGTCCGAGGTGTTGAGGTCGTGCTTCTCGTACCAGGTGGCCGTCGGCAGCACGATGTCGGAGTAGACGCAGGTGGTGCTCATGCGGAAGTCGAGCGTCACCAGCAGGTCCAGCTTCCCGCGCGGCGCCTCATCGTGCCACACGGCCTCCTCGGGCTTCGCCTCGCCCTGCTCGCCCAGATCCTTGCCCTGCACGCCATGCTGCGTACCGAGCAGGTGCTTGAGGAAATACTCGTGCCCCTTGCCCGAGGAGCCCAGCAGGTTCGAGCGCCAGACGAACAGGTTGCGCGGCCAGTTCGCCTCCGCATCCGGGTCCTCGCAGGACATCTGCAGGGAGCCGTCCTGAAGCGACTTCGCCACATACTGCGGCACGGCCAGGCCCGCCTTCTCGGCTTCCGCCGCGATGGTCAGCGGGTTGCGCACCAGTTGCGGCGCGGAGGGCAGCCAGCCCATGCGCTCGGCACGGATGTTGAAGTCGATCATCGTGCCGGTGAGTTTCTGCGGGGCAGTGGGAGAGAGAATGTCCTGCGCCCGCACCGTCTCGTAGCGCCACTGGTCGGTGTGCGCATACCAGGCGGAAGTCGAATTCTGCTGCCGCGGCGGGCGCGCCCAGTCGGTCGCGAAGGCCAGCGGGATCCAGCCGGATTGCGGGCGCAGCTTCTCCTGGCCCACGTAATGCGCCCAGCCGCCGCCGGACTGGCCGATGCAGCCGCACATCACCAGCAGGTTGATGATGCCGCGGTAGTTCATGTCCGAGTGGTACCAGTGGTTCAGCGCGGCACCGAGGATGACCATGGATTTTCCACGCGTCTTCTCGGCGTTGTCGGCGAACTCCCGCGCCACGCTCACGATCTGCGCGCGCTTCACGCCGCAGACCGCCTCGGCCCAGGCCGGGGTGTAGGGCGCCATGGCGTCGTAATTGGCCACGCCATCGCGCGCGACGCCGTAATTCGCCAGGAACAGGTCATAGACCGTCGCCACCTTCGCGGTGCTGCCATCGGCAAGCTGCACCGTCGCGACCGGCACGTTGTGCGTGACGGTGTCGCCGAGCTGCGTCGGGTTGAAGAACGCCTGCGCGCCGTCGCCGAAATAGGGGAAGGTCACTTCCGCATTCGGGTTGCCGAGCAGCGAAAGGCGCGGCGTCGTGGTCTCGAGGCTCTGCGCATCGCGGCCTTCGAGGTTCCACTTGCCCTGCTCGCCCCAGCGGAAGCCGATCGAGCCTGTGGGGATATAGGTCTTACCCGTCGCATCGTCGATCGCGACGGTCTTCCATTCCGGGTTGTTCTCCTGCCCGGCATTGGCAGGCAGGTCGCTCGCGCGAAGCTGCCGATCGGCCACCAGGCGGCCGTCCTTCTCGGTCAGCAGCACCAGCATCGGCATGTCCGAGTAGCGGCGGCAGTAGTCGAGGAAGTAGTCCCCGCGTCCCTTCGCGTGCCACTCCGTCAGGATCACATGCCCCATGGCGAGCGCGAGCGCGGCATCCGTGCCCTGCTTCGGATAGAGCCAGAGGTCGCCGAACTTCGACGCCTCGGAATAGTCCGGCGTCACGGTCACTACCTTGGTGCCCCGGTAGCGCGCCTCGGTCATGAAATGCGCGTCCGGCGTGCGCGTCTGCGGCACGTTGGAGCCCCACATCATGATGAAGCCGGCATTGTACCAGTCGGCACTTTCCGGCACGTCCGTCTGCTCGCCCCAGGTCTGCGGCGATGACGGAGGCAGGTCGCAGTACCAGTCGTAGAAGGACATGCAGACGCCGCCGATCAGCGACAGGTAGCGGCTGCCCGCGGCGTAGCTGACCATCGACATCGCCGGGATGGGCGAGAAGCCGAAGATCCGGTCCGGGCCGTGCTGCTTCGCCGTGTGGACGTTGGCGGCGGCGATGATCTCCTCCGCTTCGTCCCATTCCACGCGCACGAAGCCGCCCTTCCCGCGCACCTGCTGGTATTCGCGGCGCTTCACCGGATCATTCTGGATCGAACGCCAGGCCTCGACCGGATCGGCGTGCTCGGCACGCGCCTGGCGCCACAGGCGCAGCAGGCGCTTGCGTACCATCGGGTGCTTCACGCGGTTCGCGCTGTAGAGGTACCAGGAATAGCTCGCGCCGCGGGAACAGCCGCGCGGCTCGTGGTTCGGCAGGCCCGGCCGCGTGCGCGGATAGTCAGTCTGCTGCGTCTCCCAGGTGACGACGCCGCCCTTCACGTAGATCTTCCAGGAACAGGAACCCGTGCAGTTCGCGCCGTGCGTGGAGCGCACGATCTTGTCGTGCGCCCAGCGCTGCCGGTACGCGTCCTCCCATCCCCGCGGCTCGTTGGTGACGGAGCCGTGCTGTCCGGAGAAGGATTCGACGTTGCGCTTGAAGAAGCTGAGGCGGTCGAGGAAGTGAGACATGGTCAGGTGTCCTATGCGCTCAGGCGGCGACCGCGCCGGCCGACGGGGGGTTGCGTTCGATGTCGTGCAGGAGCCCGCCGCGGCGCGTGTAGACTCCCCAGGTCACCGCGATGCAGACAAGATAGAAGACGAAGAAGGCCCAGAGCGCCGCGATCGGGCTGCCCGTCATCGAGATGGCGGTGCCGTAGCTCTTGGGGATGAAGAAGGCGCCGTAGGCAGCGATCGCGGAGGTGAAGCCGATGATCGCGGCGCTTTCCTTTTCCGCCTGCATGCGGCGCTGGGTCGCGTCCGCCTCCGGCATCAGCCGCACCATGTCCTTGCCCATGATCGCGGGGATCATCTGGAAGGTGGAGGCGTTGCCGACGCCGCTGGCGAAGAAGAGGAACATGAAGCTCGCGAAGAAGCCCCAGAAGGCGCCCGGCTGGTCCTTGATGCCGATGAAGTAGATGACGCCGTAGACACCGAGCGCCATGGCGAGGAAGACCAGCAGGCTGACCCGGCCGCCGCCCCACCGGTCGGAGACCCAGCCGGTGAGCGAGCGCGCGACCGCGCCGACCAGGGGACCGAGGAAGGCGAGTTGCAGGGCATCGACCTCGGGGAACTGGGTGCGGGCCAGCAGCGGGAAGCCGGCCGAGTACCCGATGAAGGAGCCGAAGGTGCCGGTGTAGAGCAGGCACATGATCCAGTTGTGCTTGCGCTGGAAGATCACCGCCTGGTCGGCGAAGGAGGCCTTCATGGACGCCAGGTCGTCCATCTTGAACCAGGAGGCGAAGGCCGCCGCGGCGATGAAGGGCACCCAGATGTAGCCGGCATTCTGCAGCCACAGCGTGGAGCCCCCCTGCACCGCCTGCGGCTCGCCGCCGAGGAAGCCGAAGACGCCCGAGGTGATCACCAGCGGCACGACGAACTGCACGACGCTGACGCCGAGATTGCCGAGCCCGGCATTGAGCGCGAGCGCATGCCCCTTCTCCCGCTTCGGGAAGAAGAAGGAGATGTTGGCCATGGAGGAGGCGAAGTTGCCGCCGCCGAAGCCGCAGAGCAGCGCGAGGCCCAGGAACACCCAGTAGGGCGTGTTGGGGTTCTGCACCGCCATGCCGATGCCGACGGCCGGGATCATCAGCGACCATGTGGACAGCGTGGTCCACAGCCGCCCGCCGAAGACGGGCGGCATGAAGGAGTAGAAGATGCGCAGCGTCGCGCCGGACAGACCGGGCAGCGCGGCGAGCCAGAAGAGCTGGTCCGTGTTGAAGCGGAAGCCCACCGAAGGCAGCTTGGCGACGACCACCGACCAGACCATCCAGACCGCGAAGGCCAGCAGCAGGCAGGGGATCGAGATCCAGAGGTTGCGACGCGCGATGGCGCGACCCTTCGCCTCCCAGAAGGCCGGCTCTTCCGGCCGCCAGTCCCGGATGGCCCCGCCGCGCAGCGCGCCTTCCTGCGCCGGGCCGTGGATCGGCTGCATCTCAGGCAGTGCGGGCAGCCTCTCCAGGGCCGGCGCCGCCGCCTCGCGCTCCATCTGCAGGATGGCAAAGTGCATCCACACCAGCGCCACCGTGCTGATGAAGAACAGCAGCATGAAGCAGGACTGACGGATGCCGGTGAGGTCGTTCAGCAGGCCGAAGACGATCGGCAGCACGAAGCCGCCGAGGCCGCCGATCAGGCCGACGATGCCGCCGACCGGGCCGACGCGGTTGGGGTAGTAGACCGGGATGTGCTTGTAGACCGCCGCCTTGCCAAGGCTCATGAAGAAGCCGAGGACGAAGACCAGCACGATGAAGCCGACGACGCCGGTCTCGAGCCGGAACTCCATCGGCCCGCGGATGCCTTCCACGACATAGGTGGTCGGCGGGTAGGAGAGGATGAAGCTCACCACCACCGAGACGCCGAGCGTCCAGTACATCACGCGACGCGCCCCGTAGCGGTCCGACAGCAGGCCGCCATAGGCCCGGAAGATCGAGGCCGGAATCGAATACGCCGCGCCGATCATGCCGGCGGCGGTGATGGTGAAGCCATAGGTCTCGATGATGTAGCGCGGCAGCCACAGCGACAGCGCGACGAAGGCACCGAAGACGAAGAAGTAATAGAGGCTGAAGCGCCAGACCTGGGCGTTCTTCAGCGGCTCCATCATCGCCGCGAAGCTCTCCGGCTGCGCGCCGCGGGCGCGGCGGTCCACCAGGTCCGGGTCGTCGCTGGTGACGGCATAGAACACCACCGCGGTCACCAGCAGGCCCGCAGCCCAGACCATCGCCACCATCTTCCACCCGAAGGTGACCATCACGATGGGCGCGAGGAACTTCGTCACCGCGGCGCCGACATTGCCCGCGCCGAAGATGCCGAGTGCCGTCCCCTGCTTGTCCTTCGGATACCACTTCGATACGTAGGCGATGCCCACCGAGAAGGACCCGCCCGCGATGCCGACGCCGAGCGCGGCGATCAGGAAGGTCGTATAGTCATAGGCGTAGGAGAGCAGGAAGGTCGCGATCGCCGCTGCGACCATGACGCCCGTATAGACGGTCCGCCCGCCATACTGGTCTGCCCAGATGCCCAGCGTGAGCCGGATCAGGCTGCCCGTCAGGATCGGTGTGCCGACCAGCAGGCCGAACTGCGCGTCCGACAAGCCGAGATCCCGTTTGATCTGCACGCCGAGGATCGAGAAGATGGTCCAGGCCGCAAAGCAGACCGTGAAGGCCCCCGTGCTCGCCCACAGCGCGCGGCTGGCTTTGCCGTCCGCCACCGCCACGCCATCATTCGCCTGCATTGGCCCCTCCACTTTCCTTGAGGCAGACAGACCCATCGGCTCGCGCATGCAGCAATTACTTGAGCTATCTCAAGACAGGCGCGCGCTCTATCGGCATTTCTCCAAAGGCTTGACTGACTGTGATCAGGAGGCTGTTCTTTATCATGATTTCAATTGACTTAAATCAAAAATGTACCGCCGGCATCGATCCGGCCGCAGGGAGAGCATGACGTGCCCGATCGCCCCACCAACCTCGACCTGCTGAGTCGCAGCGCCTTTTTTTCGGGAGCCGGCGAAACCGCCATGGCGCGCCTGCTGCGCCCGAGCTTCACGCAGATTCTCCCGCGCAACACCGTGCTCTTCGAACAGGGCGAAACGCCCGGCTTCCTCTATCTGCTTCTGGAGGGGAGCATCGGATTGCAGGCCCGGGCAGGAACCGCCGAGACCTTCGTCGAGATCTTTTCCGCGGGCGAACTTTTTCTCGCGCCGGCCGCGGTCCTGAATCTGCCCTACCTTGCCTCGGCCGTCGCGCTGACCGAGGTGCGGGTCCTGATGATTCCCGCCGAAACCTTCCGGCAGGGCATTGCCGAGGATCTCGCCCTGGCACGCGCGAGTGTCGAGTTGCTGGCACGCCATTGGCGGCTGATGGTGGACCAGGTCGTGGATCTGAAGGTCCGGGGCGCGGAGCAGCGTCTCGCCCGGTTCCTGGCGCGCCGCACGCCTGATGTCGAGGGCAAGACGCATGCCGAGCTGCCGGAACCCCGCTCCGCCATCGCCGGCCGGCTTGGCATGACGCCGGAGACCCTGTCGCGCGCGCTGGCCTCGCTCGAAGCGCAAGGCATGATTCGCGTGGAGGCCAGGCGGATCATCGTGCCGGATCGCGCACAGCTGATCCGAAGCCTGGGCTCACCCGTGTGACTCCGCTTGGAAGGGCCGCGGGACCATGCGCAGCCTGGGCCGATCGCGCGCGGGATGCCGACCTTCAGGGCACATGATCGTCACCGCAAGCCCCCGGCCGGCCGGGCGGCGATGCCAGTCATGTCGAGCCGCACGATGGTGAAGCCGAAGCGCCCGTCCGTGGGAAAGGACCCGAAGCAGCGCGCCCCTTCCGCGCCCGAAGCCACCGCCAGCACCATCGCAGGCGTGCGGCTCAGTCATCCCGACAAGCTGCTCTGGCCCGCGGAGGGGATCACCAAGCGCGACCTCGCCCGCTACTACGAGGCGGTGGCACCGCGATTGCTCGCCTATATCGGTGATCGGCCGATCTCTCTTCTGCGCACGCCCGACGGAATTGACGGGCAGCGCTTCTTCCAGCGGCATCCGATGTCCGCTACCGCCGCGCATCTCCACGCGGTCGTGTTGCGCGGCGAGGAACAGCCCTTCCTGAACGTCGACAGCGTGAAGGGGCTTGTTGCCCTCGCACAGATGGGGGTGACCGAGATCCATCCCTGGGGCGCGCCGGCCGCCGATATCGAGAGGCCGGATCGCCTGGTGTTCGATCTCGACCCGGCCGAGGGGCTCGACTTCGCCCGCGTGATTGCGGCGGCCCATCTGCTGCGCGAGCACCTGGACCAGCTCAGCCTCGTGCCGCTCTGCAAGACGACGGGCGGCAAGGGATTGCACGTCGTGGTGCCGCTGGCGCCGGGCGCCACGTGGAAGCAGGTCAGCGCGTTCGCCCGCGCGCTCTGTGAGCGGGTCGCAGCGGACGCGCCGGCGCACTACACGACCGCGATGGCAAAGAGCGCGCGCACCGGGCGCATCTTCCTCGACCATCTTCGCAACGCACGGACCGCGACGGCCGTCGCCGCCTGGTCGCCGAGGGCACGGCCCGGAGCGACCGTCTCGATGCCGCTCGCCTGGGACGAGGTGCGGAGCGGTCTCGATCCACGCAGCTTCACCCTGCGCAGCGCCACCGGACGGCTGGCGCAGGAGCCGTGGCCGCCATTCGGCGATGCCGCACGCGATCTCCCGCGGCTTCGCTGACGATTGCCGCGCATCGCGGGCCGGTGGTGACGCGCGGGCGCCGTGTCCCTACACTTCGCCCCGCGGTTCCGGGAGAACAGGACGATGGCGTGGAAACGCATGGTGCTCGAGATCGGCATGGGGACCGATATTCGCGGCGCCGACTACACCAAGGCGGCCGTGCGCGCGCTGCGCGATGCGCTCTGGCACAACTCCTTGACGATTGGTGCCACGGTGGGCCAGCCGGTCGATGCCATGCAGGTCGAGGTGCTCATCGGCGTGCCGAAGCCCGACCGGGTGAACAGGGAGGAGGTGCTCGCCATCCTGCCCCACGGCACCGGAAGCGTGACGCTGGTCGAGGGCGGGCTTGAGATTCCCAATGACGAGGGGACCGGCAGCACCGTCATCGCCAATTGCTGCGCCATCGTGCGGCTCGACATCTGAAGGAGACCCGGGCCATGGCACTCCGGCGCATCATCCTCGAAATGGGCACGGGCAACGACCTGCACGGCGGGGACTACACCAAGGCCGCGCTGCGCGCGGTGCAGGATGCCCTGCACCACTCCTCGCTCGCCTTCATCCGCACGCTCGGCCTCGACATCAGGACCATGCAGGTCGAGGTCACGATCGGCGTGCAACAGCCCGACAAGGTGGATATCGAGGCCGTCCGCAGGTCCCTGCCCTATGGCGTCGTCACGGCGCGGGCGGTGAAAGGCGGGCTGGACGTGCCGGAGGAAGACAGGCACGACCGGGCGGTGATCGCCTCCGCCGCCATCGCGGTCA
>JAYRQX010000093.1:0-3933 GCA_041910415.1 Acetobacteraceae bacterium
CGTTGTTTTTGCGAGCATCTTCACCCGACCAGATGATTCCATCTGATCGGGATCTGCTCTAGCGGATGTCCCGCCAGGGTTCGGGCCGGCGGCGGCGTTCGAAGACCACGACGCTGTCGTAGAAGCTGACGCCCTGCGTCGTGCGGCAGAAGTCGGAGGCCGCGGCATCGCCCTCGCGCGCGGCGGGCGGCGTGCAGAAGCGGTCGAAATTCGATTCATGCGCCGTCCAGTCGTGCAGCCGGTCCGTCAGGCGCTGGGCGTAGCGCAGGAAGGTCTCGCCATCGGCGCGGTCGGCCCAGTGCTTGCCCCAGTAGCAGGTGTGGGTGTCATCGACGAGATAGACGCCCGGGCAGTTCAGCGTGGGATACAGCGTCTCGAAGGTCGCGATCATCTGGTTCATGGTGTGGCCGCCGTCGTCGAGCACGATGTCGAAGGGTCCGCATTCCGCGGCGATGCGGGCGAGCAGGGCGCGGTCGGCCTGGTCGCCGATGTAGATGCGCGCGCCGCCCTCGGCCAGCGCCGCGCAGGCCGGATCGATGTCGAGCCCGACGATCATGCTGCCCGCGCCGAAATAGGACCGCCAGATGTCGAGCGAGCCGCCGCGCTGCACGCCGATCTCCAGGAAGCGGATGTCGCGACCGCGCCAGGGCGCGAAGTGGCGTTCGTAGATGTCGAAGTAGTGGTGCCACTTGTCGGTGCCGTGCCGCCGCGTGCCGCGTTCGAGGAAGGCGCCGTAGAGCGCCCCCGCGGGGTCCGAGGGCGGCAGGCTGCGCCAGTCGGACGTCACGGCGCCAGCTCCACCATGACCGGCACATGGTCGGACGCCTTCTCCCAGCCGCGCGCGGCCTTGAGCACGGCGTGGCGCTGGAGCCCGCCGGCGAGGTCCTGGCTGACCCAGATGTGGTCGAGCCGTCGCCCGCGGTCGGAGGCTTCCCAGTCCGCCGCCCGGTAGGACCACCATGTGTAGAGTTTCTGGTCGTTTGGCACGAAGTGGCGGACGGCGTCGTGCCATGCGCCCGCACGCTGCCAGGCGGTCAGCGCCTCCACTTCGATGGGCGTGTGGGAGACGACGTCCAGCAGCTGTTTGTGCGACCAGACGTCGTGTTCGAGCGGTGCGATGTTGAGGTCGCCCACCATCACTGCGCGCGTCGCGGGACCGCGGCTGGCGCACCAGGCGGTCGCTTCCGCCAGGAAATCCAGCTTGTGCGCGAATTTGATGTTCTTCGCGCGGTCGGGGATGTCGCCGCCGGCCGGCACGTAGAAATCGTGCAGCTCGATGGCGCCGCCCGGCGCATCCAGCTCCACCGCGAGATGGCGGCAATCGCCCTTCGCGCACCAGTCCGGATCATCGGCGCGGATGACGAAGGGCAGCTTCGAAAGGATGGCGACGCCGTTGTAGCCCTTCATCCCCCGCGCCGCGACATGGTCGAAGCCCAGCGCATGCAGGCCTTCGCGCGGCAGCAGATCGTCCGGGCACTTCGTCTCCTGCAGGCAGATCACGTCGGGCGCGAGCGCGGCGACGAGGTCCTTCAGCAGGGGAAGGCGCAGACGGACGGAGTTGATGTTCCAGGTCGCGATGCGGATCGGGCGCCGGCGTGTCGCCTTCGCGACCGTCGGTGCCTTGGCGCGCGGCTTGGCCGGGGCAGCCACGCTCAGATGATCTTCGTCTTCACCGTGCCCACGCCCTCGACCAGGCCTTCCAGCACGTCGCCCTTGACGACCGCGGCGACGCCTTCCGGCGTGCCGGTCATGATCAGGTCGCCGGGGCGGAGCTCGACGAGTTCGGAGAGGTTGGCGATGACCTCGGCCACCGACCAGATCAGCTTGGAGAGGTCCGAGGTCTGCGTGACCTTGCCGTTCACCTTCAGCTCGATTTTTCCGCGCGTGGGATCGACCCCGGCGGCAGGGACGAGCAGGCCCATCGGCGCCGAACGATCAAAACCCTTGCCCATGTCCCAGGGGCGGCCGGTCTTCTTGGCCTCGTTCTGGATGTCGCGGCGGGTCATGTCGAGGCCGCAGCAATAGCCCCACACATGGGCGAGCGCGTCGGCCACGGCGATGTTCTTCCCGCCGCGGCCGATGGCGACGACGAGTTCCATCTCATGGTGCAGCGACTTGGTCACCGACGGGTAGGGCATGTCGGCATCGTTGAGCACCACCGCATCCGCGGGCTTCGCGAAATAGAAGGGCGGCTCCCGCGTGGGGTCCGAGCCCATCTCGATCGCGTGCTCGGCGTAGTTGCGGCCGACGCAGTAGATGCGGTGGATCGGGAAAAGGTCGTCCGAGCCCTTGATCGGCAGGGCGGCGACGGGCGGCGGCGGGAAGACATAGGACGGCATCGGAAGCCCTTTTCGGGAATGCTTGGAGGCCGCGACCTATACAAGCGCGGCGCCAGCCCGCAAGTACAAGCGCCGCGCCAGGACCCGTTCCGCAATCCGGAGGGCGATTGGCCGGACCCGGCCTCGAACGGCGCCCCGAAGGCGATCCCCGCTGGTCCATGAGCGATCAATGAAGTTCAGATTACGACTCAAGAAAGCAATTTTTATATTGCCGACTCGGCTGAACCAGCGGCATCCTTGCGCTCGATTCGCGGGGGCGCCCGGACAGAAAAGCGCCCGGTCAGGGGGGTGACCGGGCGCCGCTCTACTTCCGATCGGAAAGTGGTCGGGCGAGCCGGCAGGGGACACCGGGGCTCGACCGCCGGCGCTGTTCGCCCCGGCACTATCCACACTACCGCGTCATCCACCTGAAAGCAAAAGGTGAATCACGGGGACAGTCGCAAATTTTGCGACGCCGCCCTGCGGATCGCGTGGGTTTGACCCCCCGTCGGACGCTACTCGGCCGCCTGCGCCAGGGAGAGGCCGTCGCGCCGGGCGGCCCAGGTCGCGGCGGCACGGCCGAAGGCCTCGAAGATCGCGCGGCTGTCGGCGTCCTGTTCCCAGTCATATTCCGGGTGCCACTGCACCCCGAAGGCGAAGCCCTTGGCGCCGGCGACGCGCACCGCCTCCACCGTCCCATCGGGGGCCCAGCCTTCGGCGACCAGTCGCGGCGCGAGCCGCTGGACGCCCTGGTTGTGGAGCGAGTTCACCGGCAGCGCCTCGGCCTTGGCGCCCCGGGGCGAGAGCAGCGTGCGCAGCCCGGCCTCGGGGGCCAGCCGCACGACATGGGCCTTGCCGGTGCGGATCGGCGGCAGCGCCTGGTCGGACGGCGTCGAATGGTCCATGCGCCCGGGAAGGTCCTGGATGCGCTGGTCCAGGCTGCCGCCCAGCGCGACGTTCAGCTCCTGCATGCCCCGGCAGATCGCCAGCAGCGGCAGCCCGGCCTCGATCGCGGCCCGGATCAGGGGCAGGGTGGTCGAATCGCGGGCAAGGTCCTCGGGCGTGCCTTCCGCGTGGTTGGGGCCGTCATAATGGCCGGGCCACACGTTCGACCGGCTGCCGGTCAGGATCAGCCCGTCGATGCGCGGCAGGATCTGGTCGACGAGCCCCTCGCCCGCCGCGGGCAGCAGCACCGGCGCGCCGCCCACGGGGCCCAGCACCACGCGCACATAGCTGTCGGACGCGGCGTGGTTCGGCGTGCCGAAGGTGCCGAACGGCTTGACGCAGCAGGAAATGCCAATCAGCGGTTTCATCGATACGCAGGATCACTGTCTTGCATGGCGGGATCAAGGCATGGTCGTGCCCCGACTGCGCCATCATCATGCAATCATCGTGCAAAAGCCGCGCTTTTCCTGCGGCGGGGACCCGCGAATTGCGCGGGGCAGGCGATGTCATACCATCGGTCGAATGCTTCGACCGATGGTATTCATCTTTGCTGACCCTCATGCGCGTCATGCCGCAGGCATGCGTTCCGCATGACGCGCAAACCTCCGGTTTGCTTGGCTCGCCGGACCACCGGCGGATCGGCACAGCCGACCGCGAGCGGGCCGCATTC
>JAYRQX010000094.1:0-6837 GCA_041910415.1 Acetobacteraceae bacterium
CACCGATGCCGGTCCAGACCGTCACGCCGGCCGCGATCGGCAGGTAGGCGGCGGAACTGCCTTCGAGCACCACCTGCAGCGTCAGCGCGACCACCGAGGCGAAGCCGCCGGCGCAGGCCGCGACCAGCAGGCCGGCGCGCGAGGGCAGGTACTGCACCGCGCCCAGCGCCATGCCGGCGATGAAGAAGTTGTAGGAGGCCGGGAGCCAGTAATAGGTCTCGCCGAGCCGCAGGAAGCCCGCCGCCGTCGCGACGCCGGCGACCCAGCCGATCACGCCGCAGGCGAAGCCGATCGGCGACCACAGAAGCAGCGCCAGGGCGACCAGCGCGCCGACCAGGGGGGAGGGCTGGAACAGCACCGCGCCCAGCGCGCGCAACAGCGCCACCCCCCAATCGAGCAGACCCGCCGGAGGCCCGCCCCACGGCATGTCGAGCACGGAGCGCAGCGCCCATTCGGGGAAGATGGCGAGGAAGGCGCCGGCAACGATGCAATAGGCCCAGGCGAGCGCCGGCAATGGCGACGGCCCGAGCGCGCCCTTGATGGCCGCCGCCAGGATCGACGCCATGCCCGACGCCGCGATCACCAGGGCGATCTCGGCCAGAAGCGGTATTCCCGCGTGCCGCGTGAGCCACGCCATGGCGATCGCGGCCAGGAAGGCGTTCGCCTTCACCGAGCCTTCGAAGCCCGTTGCTTCCTCGACCCGCATGGCACGGCGGAAGGCCTCGCCCATGAGCAGCCCGAACAGCCCCGCGATGGCGAGCCGCGGCTGAAGCAGCAGGCCGAGCCACAGCATGGCCCCGGCCGCGGCGCCGTCCATCAGCAGCACGCCCGCGACCGGCCGCAGCAGCATTTGCGCGAGCTGGGCGCCGATCCGGACGGCGCGGCGCTCCCACTGCCGCACGCCCGGCGCATGCGCCAGCCGGCGCAGCGCGCCAGTGTTGAGGACGGCGTTGCTCACGGCTTCAGCAGCCGCTCCGGCACGGATTCGCCGCGGACGATGTCGGCCAGCGTCTCGCGCGCCTTGATCAGCATCGGCTCGCCATCGGTGCCCACCATCACCGCCGCGGGGCGGTAGTGGATGAACTGCATGGCCTGGTTGCTGTTGTAGGCGCCGACGGGATGCAGCGTCAGCAGGTCCCCGGCCTCGAGCAGCGGGAGATCCACATGCTCCCGCACCACGTCGATCGCCATGCAGAGCGGACCGTAGAGGCGCGACGGGACGAGTTCGGACGCCGCGGGCCGCGCGGTGCGGACATCGATGCGGAACCAGGGCGCGGTGTAGAGGAGGTGGATGCCCGCATCGATCACGTAGCCCGCCCGCGGCGCAAGGCCGGACAGCACCTGTTCCTTCAGCGCGAGCCCTGCCAGGTCGCCCTCCTCGGCGGGCGGGATGCGCGCGCCCTTCACGGCGACGACCTGGGTGAGGAGGGTGCCCGCCTCGTCCACCAAATGCCGCCCGGTCTCCAGCCGCAGCAGCGGCCGGCGCTTCTCCGGCAGGCGGTTGAAGACGCCGGCGATCGCCTCGGCGTAGTCATCGACCGGCCGGATGGCCTGCGAAGCCGGGCCTGCCATGCCGTGCAGCAGCGCGGCCGAGGGGAAGCCGCCGCCGAGGTTGAGACAGGGCGCAAGCTGCCCGGTCGCGCGCTCGATCGTGTCGCGCAGCGCAAGCATCTTGCGCGCCGCGGTGCCATAGGCGTCGGGGGTCAGGATGTAGGTGCCGATATGGGTGTGCAGCGTGTGCAGCCGCAGGTGGCGGTTGGCGGCGACGCGGCGTGCGGCGCGCTCGGCTTCTCCATCGGCGAGCATGAAGCCGAACTTCGTCCAGACCGGCTTCACCCCGGCATCCACGCAGAGGCGGAGCCCGATATCCACGACGCGCCCCGCATCGGCGGCAATCGCCTCCACCGCGCCGAGCTCGTCCCAATTGTCGATCTGCACCAGCGCGCGCTCGGCGATGGCGCGTTCCAGCAGCGCGCGCGGCTTGTGCGGGCCGTTCACGACCAGCTCGCCCCCGGCATAGCCGAGCCGCCGCGCCTTGTCGTATTCGAACTCGCCCGCGACATCCGCGATCCAGCCTTCCGAGCGGAAGACCTGGCAGACCGCATCGAGGTAGTTGGTCTTGAAGGACCAGGCGAAGCTCGCCTTCACGCGCCGGCTGGCGAAGGCGCGGCGCAGGGCTGTCGCCTTCTCCCGCAACATGCGTTCCGAGAAGACGTAGAGCGGCGTGCCGAATGTCGCCGCGAGCCGGCTGACGGGCACGCCATCGATCGCGTCCAACACCATGCTGGCGGGGCCGCGGGCGAAGATGTTGCGCTCTCCGCTGGCCTCCACGCCCTGCCGGCCGAGTTCGGCGGTGATGGAGGGCGGTGCATAGGGACTGGTCATATCGTGGCGCTCCCGCCCTGCGCGCCGGCGCGATCGCCGGTCAGGCGCGCGAGATCCGCGATGTCGCCGACCAGATCCGTGCAGTGGCGCAGGAACATCCTGCCTGCCGCGCAGCGCGGCAGCGTCGTGCGCCGGTCCCCGTAGAGGCGTTCGAGGATCGCGGCCGGCATGTTGCAGCCGATCTTGGAGGGAAAGTCGATCCAGGCGGGGAAGCGCGGGTTCATTTCCATCAGCACGGGCGGACGGCCCGGCGCCTTGATGAATTCGAGCTCGAAGGGCCCGTTCCATTCCAGCGCGGCGACGATCCGCCGCGCGAGATCCTCGAGCATCGGGTTCTCCACGACCACGCCGGCATAGCCCTTGCCGAGACGGCTGCGCAGCATCTTGCGGATGATGCAGAAGGCTTCCAGCCCGCCCTTCCCGTCGCCGATGCCGGCGATGTCGTATTCCTCCCCGGCGACCGCTTCCTGCACGATCACGGGGCCGCCCCACACGTGGAAGATGTCATGGAAGCCCGCGTAGAGCTCGGCCACCGTGGTGGCGCGGCGCGCGTCGTAGAGCCGTCCCTTGACGTAGCAGGGGTAGCCGGTCCGCTCGGCGTGGGCGGCGAGCGTCGCCGCGTCGTCCGCGTGGAAGGTGCGCGGCGTCGGCACGCCAATGCCGCGGCAGAGTTCGGTGAGCTTCACCTTGCTGCGCCGTTCGAGCGACGCCGATTCGGGCAGCAGCACGCGCACGCCGAGCCCGGCGAGATCGTCGGCGATGGCGAGGTAGTTCTGCAGTTCGGAATCGAGGCACGGGATGATCGCGTCGATCCCTTCCTGCGCCACGAGTTCCCTGAGCCGGTCGAGCAGCGGCTCGGCGCCCGCGCCGGGAAAGGGCATCAGGTGCGCTGCATCCAGCCGGTCAAGCCCGGTGCTGAACAGCCCGCTTTCCATCGTATCGTAGCAGAGCCCGACGATGCGGAGCGCCGGATGGACGAGACGCAGGCTCTCCGCGACGGCGCCGCCTGGCTGCGGGCTCTCCCCGCGATGCAGCCCCGTGAGCGCGAGGACGCGCGGTGCCGCCGTCATGCCACGCCGCCGATCAGGCCGACGCTGCGCAGATCCTGGAGGAAGCGCTCGACGTCGCGCGCGGCGCGCGCGGGCTCGATACCGTACTGTGCGGAAAGCAACGCGGGAAGGTCGCGCCTGGCCTTTCCGTCCGCCAGGGTGCGCAGGAGAAAGGCCGCCGCCGGGCTGACGCGATGAAAGGTTCCCCAGGTCGCGTCGAAGACGAATCCGTCGCCGAGGAAGCGCAGGTCCAGGGGAGGCCCGCGGCGTGAAGCGGCCTGGACCGAAGCGTGGGGAGGTGACATGGGTGGATACCTGAACCTTGCTGCGAACGTCATGCGGGGAAACCCCGGCCGGGTCGGCACGCGGAGACCGCTGGTGTCGAGTCTCTTCTCACTCGGCACCGTTCATTGTGCCTTGATCCGCCGCAAACCGCTCTAACGGTTGTCATTCCGGTTTTCCAAGAAAAAACTGAAATTTATTGATTTGCCGCAACGCATATGATCCGGGGCTGTGGCGTGTTGCCGCCATCCCACCACTCCACTGAAAGGACGATTCATGTCCCGCATCACGCGCCACGGCCTTCTGGCCGCGTCGGCCATGGCGCTTACCCTGTCCCTTGCCGGCTGTGCCGGCCTGGACGCCGGTGCCTCCGCGTCACGCACGCTGCGCGCTGCCCCGCATACGGGGCTGACGACGCTCGACCCCATCACCACGACGGCCTACATCACGCGCAGCCACGGCTACCTTGTGTATGATACACTGTTCGGCCTCGACCAGAACCTCGAGCCGCAGCCGCAGATGGTCGGCAGCTACCAGATCTCGCCGGACCGCCGCACCTACACCTTCCGCCTGCGCGACGGGCTGACCTGGCACGACGGCACGCCCGTCACCGCCGAGGATTGCGTCGCCTCGCTCCGCCGCTGGGGCGCGCGCGACGGCGTCGGGCAGGCGATGATGGCGAACACGGCGAGCCTGCGCGCGACCGGTGCGCGCACGATCGTGCTGCAACTCCACCGGGCCGACCCGACGGTGCTGCACGAGCTCGGCAAGATCTCCTCCAACGTGCCCTTCATGATGCCGCGCCGCATCGCCACGACCAATCCGAACACCCCGATCACCAACCCGATCGGCTCCGGCCCCTTCCGCTTCGTGGCCGGCGAATTCCGCCCGGGCCAGCGCGCGGTCTATGAACGCTTCGCAGGCTATGTGCCGCGCACCGAACCCACCTCGCTCGCGGCGGGCTCGCGTGCCGGCCAGGTGGACCGCATCGAGTGGATCGCCTACCCGAACCGCGAGGCGGCGGCACAGGCGCTGCTGCGCAACGAGGTGCAGTACCTCGAATCACCCGCGCCGCAGAGCGTGCAGATGCTGCGCGACGACCCGAATGTCCGCGTGGGCTACACCGATCCTGCCGGCAACATCGGCATGGCGGTGTTCAACCATCATGTCGCGCCCTTCAACAACGTGGCCATGCGGCGCGCGGTGGTGACCGCGCTGAGCCAGGAGGACGCGATGACGGCGGCCTTCGGCACCGACCGCACCGCGTGGCGCACCTGCTTCTCGATCTATCCCTGCGGCACCCCCTATTCCGGGGAGACTCGCAGCCAGCTGATGCGTTCGGCCAATGTCGTGGCCGCGCGGCAGATGCTGGAGCGCGCGGGGTATCGCGGCGAGACGGTCACGATGCTCAACCCGACCGACAACGCCGTGATCTCGGCCTGGACGCAGAGCACGGTGCGCCGGTTGCGTGAGATCGGCATGACCGTGCAGGTCGAGGACATGACCTGGGACGAACTGGTCAGGCATCGCAGCGAGGCGCATGGCTCGCCGGGCCACCGCCCCTGGAGCATGTTCCACACCTGGTGGGTGGCTGCGGACCTGATGAACCCGCTGGCGATCGCCTTCTCCGGCAACCACAACCGTGGCTGGGTCAGCGGGATGGAGGATGCCCAGGTCGAGCGCCTGCGCCGCCAGTTCGCGACCGCCCGCACCCCGCAGCAGGCGCAGGCCGCGGCGCGCCAGTTGCAGGAAAGGCTGTGGGCGAATGCGAACTTCGCCGTGCTCGGCCAGTTCTTCGAGCCGATCGCCTACCGCAGCAACGTGACCGGCCTGCAGTCGCCGGTCCAGATGTACTATCACCTCGGCCTGCAGCGCTGAGCGCCAGGGGCTGACGGCGGCCGGGCTCCTCGCGGGGCCCGGCCGTTCTGCGTACGGTATCCGAAAAACCTTGCATCGCTGCCACCGTCGGTTGTAGATTTAGAACCATCGAAAGTACTGGATCGGCGCGGTCTGCGTCCATCCCGGCAGCTCGAGGGTGGCAAGCGCATGTTGGAGCTCCGGCGGCGTGCCTGGCTTGTCGTCGCGGGGCTGGCGGTCACCGCGCCCGCCGCGGCGCGCGACGCGATCCTGCGCATCCCCGCCAGCGTCGCGGGACAGGCCCAGCCCGTCGCCCTGACGGCGGAGATCTGGCGTCCGGCCGGGCAGGGGCGCTTCCCCGCCGTTGTCATGATGCATGGCTGCGGCGGCTGGCAGGCACCGGTGCAGCATGCCCTGCGCGAGCATGCCAATTTCCTGCGCGACAACGGCTTCGTCGTGCTGAATCTCGACAGCTTCGGGCCGCGCGGCCTGGCGGGTGGCGGAGCCTGCGAGGACAACGGGCGCCTCGTCGCGGCGCTGCGCTACCGCACCCATGACGCCTTCGACGCGCTGCGCTTCCTGCGCACGCTGGACTATGTGGCGCCCGAGCAGATCTACCTGATGGGCCAGAGCAACGGCGGGAGCGTCGCCATGCTGGCGGTTGCGGCCGGCGCCTCCCGCACTTTCATGGGCAACGAGACGGGTTACCGCGGCGCCATCGCCTTCTATCCCTGGTGCGGCACCTACGGCACGACGCGCCCGCAGCTCGAGGCGCCGCTGCTGATGCTGACGGGCGCACGGGACGATTGGACGCCATCGGCGGATTGCGCGCGCATGCGCTCCTGGGGGGCCGAGGCGCGGGCCGTCGTCTATCCCGGCGCCGCGCACAGCTTCGACGTGCTGGCGCCGGAGCACCGCTACCTCGGCAACCTGGTGGGCTACGATGCCACGGCGACCGCCGACGGGCGGCAGCAGATGCTCGGCTTTCTTCGCGCGCATGGCGCGGCAATTCGCGACACGGGGTCCGAGACGGAAGCGCGGCTGGTCCGGACACGATCGGGTGCCCGCCGGGCCGAATAGGCAGGCCAGCCATCGCTTCGGCGCGGTCGTGACGTCGTCAACGCGCCTCCCAGCTCCATCCGCTCCAGCATGCGCGCCATAGCCGATGGTTATGGACAATGCGGCAATCTTGTGCAGACAGTCCGGGGATGTGTCGGCAGACTTCCGGCGATGCCCGGCAGGATGGCGGCATCCTGATCCGACC
>JAYRQX010000095.1:0-6865 GCA_041910415.1 Acetobacteraceae bacterium
GGCCAATGCCCGCGCGCTCGCCGAAGCCGGCGCCGCCTGGGTGGTGGCGCAGGCGCAGTTCACGCCGGAAGCCCTCTCGGCACGGCTCGCCACGCTCTGCACCGACAATGTCGCGCTGGCCGAGGCCGCGGATGCCGCCGCCTCGCTCGCGCGCCCGGAAGCCGCGCGAACCCTCGCGGACCAGGTCCTTGCCCTTGTTGCGCGCGCGCGCGCGCCTGCCGGAGTCCGCTGATGCGCGCGCTTCCCCTCAACATCGGCGCCATCCACTTCGTGGGCATCGGCGGCATCGGCATGTCCGGCATCGCCGAGGTGCTGCACAATCTCGGCTACACCGTGCAGGGCTCGGACATCGCCGAGGGCTACAACATCGCCCGGCTGCGCGAGGCCGGCATCCCCGTGATGATCGGCCATGACGCCCAGCATCTCGGCAAGGCCGAGGTCGTGGTCGTCTCCACCGCCGTCAAGCGCGACAACCCCGAAGTCGTCGCCGCGCGCGCCCGCTTCATCCCGGTGGTGCGGCGGGCGGAGATGCTCGCCGAGCTCATGCGGCTGAAATGGTCGGTCGCGATCGGCGGCACCCATGGCAAGACCACGACGACCTCCCTCGTCGCCGCGGTGCTGGAGCAGGCGAAGCTCGACCCCACCGTCATCAATGGCGGCATCATCAACGCCTATGGCACCAACACGCGCTTGGGCGCCGGCGACTGGATGGTGGTCGAGGCCGATGAGAGCGACGGGTCGTTCCTGAAGCTTCCCGCCGTCGTCGCGGTGGTCACCAACATGGATCCCGAGCACCTCGACCACTGGGGCACGGAAGAGGCGATGAAGGAGGGCTACGCCCAGTTCGTCGGCAATATTCCGTTCTACGGCTTCGCGGTGCTGTGCATGGACCACCACGAGGTCCAGGCGATGATCCCGCGCCTCTCCGACCGGCGCCTCATCACCTACGGCTTCAGCCAGCAGGCCGATGTCAGGGCCGAGCGCGTCATCACCGACCGCATGGGCGCGACCTTCGAAGTCGTGGTGCAGGACCGCGCCCGCGGGCGCACGCGGCAGATGAAGCCCTTCCGCCTGCCGATGCTCGGCCACCACAACGTCCAGAACGCGCTGGCCGCGATCGCCGTCGGCGTCGAGATGGAGGTGGACGAGGGCACGATCCGCAGCGCGCTCGCGGGCTTCAAGGGCGTGAAGCGCCGCTTCACGCGCACGGGCGAAGCCGGCGGCATCGCCGTGATCGACGATTACGGCCATCATCCGGTCGAGATCGCCGCCGTGCTGAAGGCCGCGCGCCAGGCCGGCGCGCGGGACGTCATCGCCGTGGTGCAGCCGCACCGCTATTCCCGCCTCGCCTCGCTGTTCGAGGAATTCTCCCAGTGCATGAACGATGCGGGGACGGTGATCGTGGCCGATGTCTATGCCGCGGGCGAGCAGCCGATCGAGGGCATCGACAAGGATTCGCTGGTGGAAGGCCTGCGCTCGCACGGGCACCGCTCCGTCGTGCCGCTGCCGGGACCTGACTCGCTCGCCGAGATGGTGCATGCGATCGCCAAGCCCGGCGACTATGTCGTCTGCCTCGGCGCGGGCAGCATCACCAACTGGGCGCAGGCGCTGCCGCGGCAACTCACCGAGTTGCAGTCGCGCTCCCGCGGGCGGCTCGCGGGGGCGATGAAGTGAAGCCCGCGATGACCCGGCACGCCACGATCCCCCCGCTCCGCGGCCGCATGCAGCGCGACGCCATGCTGGCGCCGCTCACCTGGTTCCGCGTCGGCGGACCGGCGGAGATGCTGGTGCGGCCGGCGGATCTGGACGATCTCCTGTTGTTGTTGCGCGATCTTCCCGATGATGTGCCGCTGACGGTGATCGGGGCGGCGTCGAACCTGATCGTGCGTGATGGCGGGATCGAGGGCGTGGTGCTGCGCCTCGGCGGTGCTTTCGGACGTGTGGAGATCGACGGCGATGGCGTGATCGCCGGCGCCGCCGCGCGCGACGTGACGGTGGCCGAGACGGCCGCGGATGCCGGCCTCGGCGGGCTGGAATTCCTGGTGGGCATCCCGGGGACCGTCGGCGGCGCGGTGACCATGACTGCCGGCGCCTACGGGGCCGAGATGAAGGACGTGCTGGACTGGGTGGAGGTCGCGACCCCCGATGGCCTGCTGCGTCTGACGGCTGCCGAATGCGGCTTCACCTATCGCCACAGTGCCCTGCCCGCACGCGCCGTCGTGGTCCGCGCACGCTTCCATGCCGCACGCGGGGAACGAACCGACATCATCGCCCGCATGAACGGCATCCGCGAAGCGCGGGAGGCCTCGCAGCCCGTGCGCGCGCGCACCGGCGGCAGCACCTACAAGAACCCGCCGGGCCACAAGGCCTGGGAACTGATCGACGCGGCCGGCTGCCGCGGCCTCACGCGCGGCGGCGCGCAGGTATCGGACAAGCACTGCAACTTCCTGCTCAACACCGGCACCGCGACGGCCGCCGAGATCGAGGCGCTGGGCGAAGACGTGCGCGCCCGCGTGAAGGCCGCCTCCGGCGTGGAGCTCGAGTGGGAAATCAAGCGGATCGGGAGGCCCGCGCGATGAAAAAACGAGTCGCGGTTCTCTATGGCGGCATCTCGGCGGAGCGCGAGGTTTCGCTGTCGTCCGGCGGACAATGCATCGCCGCCCTGCGCGAGGCGGGCTTCGACGTCACGCCGATCGAGGTCGGCGAGGATCTCGGCGCCGTCATCGCGGCGCTGACAACGCCGAAAAAACCCGATGCGGTGTTCAACGCGCTGCATGGCCGTTTCGGCGAGGATGGCTGCATCCAGGGCGTGCTGGACTGGCTCGGCATTCCCTACACGCATTCGGGCGTGCGGGCCTCCGCGCTCGCCATGGACAAGGCCGCCGCGAAGGCGGTGTTCAAGGCCGCCGGGCTGCCGATCGTCGAGCACCGCCTGGTGACCCGCGACGAGCTCGAAGCGGGCGATCCGCTGCCGCTGCCCTATGTGGTCAAACCCGTGAACGAGGGCTCCTCGGTCGGCGTGCACATCCTGCGCGACCGCGGCGACAACCGCCGCAGCGAAATCGCGCGGAGCTGGCACTACGGCGCGAAGGCCATGGTCGAATCCTACGTCCCCGGCCGCGAACTCACGGTGGGCATCATGGGCGACCGCGCGCTCGCGGTGACCGACATCATCGCCGAGGCCGGCGTCTTCTACGACTACGAGTCGAAATACGGCGAAGGCGGTTCGCGCCACGTCATTCCCGCGCAGATGCACCCGGATGCCTATGCGCAAGCGCTGGACATCGCGCTCCGCGCCCACCAGGCGCTCGGCTGCCGCGGCGCGTCCCGCGCCGATCTCCGCTACGACGAGAGCGAGGACGGGCATGGCCGCCTCGTGCTGCTGGAAGTGAACACCCAGCCCGGCCTGACGCCGACCTCGCTGCTGCCGGAGCAGGCCGCGCATTGCGGCATTTCCTTCCCCGCGCTCTGCGCCTGGATGGTCGCGGAGGCGCGCCATGGCGGCTAGCGCGGCCCGCGCGCGGGAGAGGCTCGGCATCGCCTCCTCCGCCTCCACCAAACGGAAGGAGCCGGACCGCCCGAGCCGGCTGCGCATCTGGCTGCGCCGGCGCCGTTCCCTGGTGCGTCCGGCCAGCGTCGGGATGCTCGTCCTGCTGGCCTTCGGCGCCATCGGCTACGCGGTCTGGGCGGTGGATCCGGCGGGCCGCGCCCGCTCCTTCGCCGAAGGTTTTTCGTCCTTCGGCAGCGGCGTCGGCCTCACCGTGCAGGAAGTGGTCGTCGAAGGGCGGAACAACACGCCGATCGAGTTCATCCGCAGCGCCCTCGGCGTCACGCGCGGCGACCCGCTGCTCGGCTTCTCGCTCGACGGCGCGCGGGAGCGGTTGCAGACCATCGCCTGGGTGCAGCGCGCGAGCGTGGAACGCCACCTCCCCGGCCGCATCCTCGTCCGGCTCGAGGAACGCCAGCCCTTCGCCATCTGGCAGAACCAGGGCCGCTTCGTGATCATCGACCGCGAAGGCAAGACCGTCGCCTCCGAAGGCCTCGACCAGTTCGGCCCGCTGCCACTGGTCGTCGGCCCCGGCGCCGACCGCACGGCGGCGGCGATCCACGACCTCGTCGCCGCGGATCGCGAGCTCGCCGAGCGCACCCAGGCGCTGGTGCGCGTGAACGACCGGCGCTGGAACATCCGCCTGCACAGCGGCACCGACATCCTGCTGCCCGAAGGCCATGAAGCCGCGGCCATCGAGCGGATCGGCGAGCTGCAGCGCGAGGCGCGCATCCTCGACCGCCCGCTCGCCGCCATCGACATGCGGATGCCGGACCGCCTCGTGCTGCGCAATGCGCCGGCGCGCGGGGAGCCCACCGGCGACCAGCAACGTGCCAACCCCTCCCTCAGGGCAGGACGCGGATGAACCAGATCGCCCGAGTGCCCGCACCGCCCGAGGTCGAGCGCCCGACGCGCCGCCGCCGCCATGCGCGCAGCGGCACCTTCGGCGTGCTCGACATCGGCTCGACCAAGGTCGTCTGCCTGATCGCCCGCGTGGAAAGCGATGGCGAGACCCGCGTGCTCGGCTTCGGCTGGCAGCGCGGCCGCGGCGTGAAGGGCGGCTCCATCGTCGATCTCGAGGAAGGCGAGCGCGCGATCCGCGCCGCCGTCGGCCAGGCCGAGGAGATGGCGGATACGCGGCTCACCGGCGTCATCGCCAACCTCTCCTGCGGCCAGCCGGCCTCGCGCCAGCTCACGATCCAGTGGCCGATCGCCGGCCGCGCCGTGACGGAGATGGATCTCCGCGCCATCGTCGCCGAGGGCCGCCGTCGCACGGCGGAAGAAGGGCGGGAGACCGTGCACGCCATCCCGCTCGGCTTCACCGTGGACGCGACGCCCGGCGTCGAGGACCCGCGCAGCATGATCTGCGACACGCTGGGCGGGCGGCTGCACATGGTGGACGCGACCCAGGCATCGCTCAGAAACCTCGGCGCCTGCCTGCTGCGCTGCGAGCTCGAGGTCGAGGAGCTGGTCTCCGCGCCCTTCGCCGCCGGTCTCGCGACGCTGGTGGAGGACGAGAAGCAGCTCGGCGTCACCATCATCGACATGGGCGGCGGCACGACCTCGCTCGCCGTCTTCAACGACGGCCACCTGCTGCACACCGCGCAGGTGCCGGTCGGCGGCCAGCAGGTGACGAACGACCTCGCGACCGTACTCTCCACGCCCGTCGCGCATGCCGAGCGGATGAAGACGCTGCACGGCGCGGTGCATGGCGGCGCCGATGACGAGCGCGAATACCTGCCCGTGCCGCTGCTGGGCGAGGACGAGCACCAGATCGCGCGCATCCCGCGCGCCATGGTGGTCAACATCATCAAGCCGCGGCTCGAGGAGACGTTCGAGCTTGTGCGCGAGAAGCTCGAATCGTCGGGCCTTGGGAAGGAACTCGGCAGCCGGGTCGTGCTGACGGGCGGCGCCTCGCAGCTTGTGGGCGTGCGGGAGATGGCCGCGCGAATCCTCGACCGCCAGGTGCGCCTGGGCAAGCCGCATCCGGTGCGCGGGCTCGCCGACACCGCGACCGGCCCTGCCTTCGCGACGGCGATCGGCCTGCTCGCCTGGGGCGCCGGCGAAGGACGCCCCGTTCTCGATCTGTCCGGAGTCGCGCCGCGCGAAAGCCTGCTGCGGCGCATCATCGGCTGGGTGAAGGAGCGGGTGTGATGCCACCCGCTCTTGCCTGCCCCGGATTCGCAGCGTTACGCCTTTGGGACGAGGAGTAGTCCATGACCCTGAACCTCACCATCCCGCAGAGCACCTATACCGATTTCACGCCGCGGATCACCGTGGTGGGCGTCGGCGGCGGCGGGACGAACGCGGTCAACAACATGATCGCGATGGGCCTCGACGGCGTGGAGTTCCTCGTCGCCAACACCGATGCGCAGTCGCTCGTGCACAGCAAGGCGCAGCGGCGCGTGCAGCTCGGGCCGCATCTGACGCAGGGCCTCGGCGCCGGCGCGAAGCCCGAGATCGGGCGCGCCGCGGCCGAGGAAGCGGCCGAGGAACTCGCCCGGCATATCGAGGGCATGCACATGGTCTTCATCACCGCCGGCATGGGCGGTGGCACGGGGACGGGCGCGGCGCCGGTCATCGCGCGCATGGCGCGCGAGCGGGGGATCCTCACCGTCGGCGTGGTGACCAAGCCCTTCGACTTCGAAGGCCCGAAGCGGAAGAAGTCGGCGGATTCCGGCATCGAGGAACTGCAATCCTTCGTGGACACGCTCATCGTGATCCCGAACCAGAATCTCTTCCGCCTGGCCAATGAGCGCACGACCTTCGCCGAGGCCTTCAAGATGGCCGACAACGTCCTCTACATGGGCGTCCGCGGCGTCACCGACCTGATGGTCAATCCGGGCCTGGTGAACCTCGACTTCGCCGACATCCGCACCGTCATGGCCGAGATGGGCAAGGCGATGATGGGCACGGGCGAGTCCGAGGGCGACGATCGCGCGACCAAGGCCGCGGAGGCCGCGATCAGCAACCCGCTGCTCGAGGACATCTCGATGCGCGGCGCCAAGGGCGTGCTGATCAACATCACCGGCGGCTTCGACATGACGCTGTTCGAGGTGGACGAGGCCGCGAACCGCATCCGCAAGGAAATCGACGAGGACGCCAACATCATCTTCGGCTCCTCGGTGGATGAGGGCATGAACGGGCGCCTTCGCGTCTCCGTCGTCGCCACCGGCATCGACATGGCGGATATGGCGAGCGGTCGCGACGCCGAGCGGCCGAAGCTGGTCGCGGTCGGCGGCGGCGCGGCCATGCCGCTCCAGGCAGTCTCGGCGACGGCCGTGCCCGCCACGCCCCAGGTCACGGCCGCCATCCCGA
>JAYRQX010000096.1:0-1846 GCA_041910415.1 Acetobacteraceae bacterium
ATGAATACCAACGGTCGAAGCATTCGACCGTTGGTATGAGGGCATACTAACCCTCAATCCGGCAGCACGCTCGCATCCAGCGGCAGGATCTCGCCCATCCAGAGCGCGCGCTCGAGATGGTCGGGTTTCTGCTGCCCGGTCTCGGGATGCACGAGCACGGCGAGCGGGCCGCGGTTCAGCGCGATGAAGGGCACCAGCGCATCGAACAGCGCCGGCGCGAAGGCGACCTGGTACATGGACCGCCTGTGCGGCCCGACCGGCGCATCGTGCCAGCGGCCGAGCACGGCCTCCGGCCAGCGCGCCGCGATGCCGTCGCGCAGCCGCTCGGCGACCGCGCGCGTCTCGGGCGTGTAGTAGACATGCGCGTGCCATCCATGGATGGCCGCGGGTTCCATCAGGCCCGCCATCGGCTCGCCTCCCGCCGTTCGATCCTGGTAAGCGCCATCCGCACGGAGCGCAGCAGCGCCGGCACCGGCGCCGCGCTGTCGAGTCGGAGCACCGGCGCCTGGATGGTGTCGAGCCAGGCCTCGTGCGCGATCACGCTGCGCTGCTGCTGCCCCGCCATGTCGTAGCGCGCGGCCCAGTCCAGGAATGCCGCGCTCGCGTCGTGCATGTCGCCGCCGGGTGCGATCCGCGCGCCATGGCGCGCCGCCTCCCGCGCGCGCAGCCGCGCCATGCGGATCGCGGGATCGAGGCGGAGGAAGACCACGAGGTCGTAGAGATCCACCCAGGGCCGCGACCAGCCGAGCGCCGAGCCCGTGAAGACCCAGTCGGCCCTGTCCGCGATCGCGTCGCGGAACAGCGCATCGCGCGCGGCCGGCGCCCGGGCGCGCCGGTAGGGCGGGTCCGTCTGTTCCCAGTAGAAGAAATCCGAATCCAGCTGCGGCCAGCCGCGCTCGGCGGCGAGCGCCGCGCCGAGCGTGGTGGTGCCGGAACCCGCGGCGCCGAGAATGTGCACGCGCGCCACGGGCCCCTGCCCTCACATGCCGAGAGCCTGGCGGTAGAGGTCGAGCAGCGTCTCCTGCTCCTCCACATCCGCCGGCTCCTGCTTGCGCAGGCGGATGATGGTGCGCAGCACCTTCACGTCGAAGCCCGCGGACTTCGCCTCGGCATAGATGTCCTTGATGTCGGAGCCGAGCGCCTTGCGCTCCTCCTCCAGCCGCTCGATCCGTTCCACGATCGAACGCAGCCGGTCGGCCGCGATGCCGCCGACTTCCGATTCGTCCTTTTTCAACTTCGCCGACATGCCGCTGCTGCGTGCCTCCGTCTGAAGGGAGGCGGGTCTAGCCCTGGGACGGCCCGGCTTCAACGGTGCCTTCGTCTTCTTCGCCGCCATCAGCCGTGCCCCTTCATCGCTTCTTCAAATTTTTTCTTCGCCGCGTCGCTCGCATCGGTCTGGTGCTTCGCACGCCACGCCGCGAAGGGCATGCCATAGACGATCTCCCGTGCATCCGGATCGGCGAGCGGGATGCCCTTCTCTTCCGCGGCTTCCCGGTACCAGCGGCTCAGGCAGTTCCGGCAGAAGCCGGCGAGGTTCATCAGGTCGATGTTCTGCACGTCGGTCCGCGCGCGCAGATGCTCGACCAGCCGGCGGAAGGCCGCGGCCTCGAGTTCCGTGCGTGTCGCCGCGTCCATGTCGGGAATGGCCATGGGTCCTGTCTCCTGCCGGCGAAGGTGGCCTCTCGGCACCGCTTGCGCCAGCCCCCCGGCACCCTTGCCGGGGGGGCCGCGTTCCGCTCAGGTGCCGCCATGACCGAGACCGCCGCCCCCTGGACCGATGCCCGCGCCCGCGCCGCGCTGCGCCGGCTGTTCGATGCCGCCGTGCGCGCGGCCGATCCGCGCGTGG
>JAYRQX010000097.1:0-2374 GCA_041910415.1 Acetobacteraceae bacterium
CATCCTGCGCGCCGGCGACTATCTGGAACTTGCCGACCAGCTGGTGATGGTGACCGCGGATGTCGCCACCCGCAGCAGCGGCCTGGCCACCATCAGCATCGCGCCCGCGCTGCGCGCCGATCTCGATGCCGCCACCGCGCTGGTCACGGCTTACGCCCGCGCGCGCTTCCGGCTTTCCGGCAACGACGAACCCCAGAACGATTTCCAGCCAGGGCCATTCACCAACTTCTCGATCGAGCTGGTGGAAGCGTTGCCGTGAGAGAAATCACGGCGGCGGCCGACACGGCCCTTCAGCGCCCCACCGTGCTGCCCGCGGTGCTGATCGCGCTGCGGTTCAGCGGCGGCTGGGTGCGGCTGTGGACCGGGCTGGGCGACCTGACATGGAACGGCGACGTCTTCACCGGCGCCGGCGACCTGCTGGGCCTTTCCACCATCGAGGAAACGGCCGAGGTCCGCAGCGTCGGCGTCACGCTGACCCTGTCGTCGCTGCCGGCCAGCGCGATCGCCCTGCTGGATGGCGAGGCCTGGCAGAATCGCGAGGCGCGGATCTGGCTGGCCCTGTTCGACGCCGACGGCACCACGATGGTGGAAGACCCCGTGCCACTGCTGCGCGGGCGCATGGACCAGATGACGCACAGCGAGGGCACCACCGCCACCGTGGCCCTCTCCATCGAATCCCGCCTGGCCGACCTGGAGCGCGCGCGTGTGCGCCGCTACACCGACGCCGACCAGCAGGACGAACACCCCGGCGACCGCGCCTTCGAATTCGTCGAGGACATGGCGAACGGCGTGGATATCTCGTGGTAGTGCGCCCGCCGGCCGCCGCATGATCCGCTTTCCTCGCGTGCCGGATTTCGAGGCGCGGCTGTCTGCCGTGCTGGACGATGCGCGCCACAAGCCCATGGTGTGGGGGCAGCACGATTGCGTGCTGTTCGCCTTCCGCGCCGTGCAGGCGCTGGGCGGGCCGGACCTGCTGGAGATGACGCCGGGCGGCTGGGATGAGCGCAGTGGCCGGGCGCTGTTGCACTTTTTCGGCGGCCTGGAACGCTGCGTCGCGGCTTATGCGATCTGGTCTGGCGTCGTCTCGGTTGCGCCCGCGCTTGCGCTTCGCGGTGACTTTGGCGTGATCAAGAACGGCACGGATCCTGCGGCCTGCCTGGTGCTGGGCGCCGGCGTGGCCGTGACCGGCCAGCACGGGCTGATCATCCGCCCCCGCTCCGCGCTGCTGCGCGCCTGGGCCTGGTAACCTATGCCAGCCTTCATTCCCGTCATCGCCGCGGTCGCCGGCGCGGTCGCCAGTGCGGGCGCGGCTGCTGCGCTGACCGGCGTGATCGCCAGCACCTTCCTGCTGTCGCTGGTCAGCGGCATCGCCGGCGCCGTCGTCTCCTTCGCGGTCTCGGCGCTGGGCTCGGCCCTGGCCGGCGGCAAGAAGGGCAGCACGGCCGATGCGCCGCTGTCCGACCGCAAGCGCACCATCCGCGAATCCGCCTCGCCCCGGCGCGTCATCATCGGGCGCGTGAAGGTCGGCGGCGTGCTGATCTTCGCGAACGGCCGCGATGCCGACGGCGTCAAGGACAAGTACCTCACCCTGGTGCTGGCCTTCGCGGGCCACCAGTGCCACGGGCTGGAAACTATCTATCTCGGCGACGACCCGATCGACGATCCGAAATTCGCCGGCCTGGTGGTGTGGGATTTCCGCCGCGGCACCTCCGACCAGACGGTGCCGTCATGGGTCGTGGTCGAGACCAACAACAAATGGACCTACGACCACCGCGGCATTGGTTGCGCGGTACTTTATATCCGGCTGGTCAAGAACGAATCGGCCTTCCCCAACGGGCTGCCGGAAATCACCGCCATCATCCGCGGCCTCGATCAGATCCACGATCCGCGCACGGGCATGCAGGGCTACACCACGAACGCGGCGCTGGTCACGGCCTGGTATCTCACCAGCCCGCTCGGCCTCAACGACGATGCCGATTCCGTCGACGAAGCCACCCTGATCGAGGCCGCCAACATCTGCGACGAGCGCGTGCCGCTGCTGGCCGGCGGCACCGAGGCGCGCTACCGCGCGAACGGCACCTTCAGCCTGGACGAACAGCCGAAGTCGGTGCTGTCGAAACTCCTCTCCGCCTGCGCGGGCGAGGCCATCCAGGCCGGCGGCACCTGGTATGTCGAGCCCGCCGCCTGGCGCCCGTCGAACCGCGTGATCACGGCCGACCAGATGCGCGGCCCCATCACCATCGCCCGCAACCGCGCCTTCCGCGATCTCGCCAACGGCATCCGCGCGACCTATGTGCGCGAGGCCGCGGGGTGGGAGGAAACCGACGCGCCGCCGCTGCTGGACGACGACGCGCGCATCGAGGATGGCGGCGAG
>JAYRQX010000098.1:0-2203 GCA_041910415.1 Acetobacteraceae bacterium
GTCGGCGCGATCCTCGGCCAGCCGCTGGTCATCGAGAACCGTGCCGGCGGCGCGGCGGGCGTGATCGGGACCGAGGTCGTCGCGAAATCCCCGCCCGACGGCTACACCATCCTCATCCACAGCAACGCGCATGTGGTGGCGCCGAGCCTCGTCGCGCGCATGCCCTATGACGCCATCGGCGATTTCGCCTCCGTTGCCTTCATGGGGCGCATCCCGCAGGTGCTGGTGGTGAACAACGCCCTGCCGGTGCGCGACATGGCGACGCTGATCCCCTGGCTGCGCGCCAATTCGGGGCGGATCAACTTCGCCTCGGCCGGCATCGGCAGCGCGAACCACCTGGCGTCGGAAGTCTTCCGCGCGGCGGTCGGGCGCGAGACCGAGATGCAGATGGTGCAGTATCGCGGCGGCGGGCCGGCCATGGCGGCCGTGATCTCGGGTGAGGCGCAGATGGCGATCGATCCCGTGGCATCGGCGGCCGGGCATATCCGCGGCGGGTCGGTGCGCGCCATCGCCGTGGCGGGCCCGCAGCGCGCGGCGATCCTGCCCGACGTGCCGAGCGCGACCGAGGCCGGGCTGCCCGCCTGGTCCATCGCCGCCTGGATCGCTGCCTTCGCGCCGGCGCGCACGCCGCCGGCCGCCGTCGCGGCGCTGAACGCGGCCTTCAACGAGGCGGGGCGGCGGCTCGAACGACGGCTGCTCGACCTCGGCACGGAGCGGCGCCCGGATCTCGACGCGCCCGATGCCATGGCCGCCTTCGTGCGGGAGGACATGACGCGGAGCGCCGCGGTGCTGCGCGAGGCGGGCGTGCGCCCGGAATAGCGCGGGGCGCATGACGGCCGCGTGAACCCTGCGCCGGCGCGGCGTCGTGTTGCGCGGGATCAAGGCGCGCCCCGCGAACGACGCTAGCTCTGCTCCCCGTCATCGAGAGGAGCGAGCCATGGCCCGCAGCATGCTGTCCTGTGTTTTCGTCGAGCCCGGCAAGGTCGCGCTGCGCGAGAAGGCGATCCCGGAGGTCGGGCCGCTGGACGCGCTGATGAAGGTGACGACGACCACCATCTGCGGCACCGACGTGCACATCCTGAAGGGCGAGTATCCCGTCGCCGCCGGGCTGACGATCGGGCACGAGCCCGTGGGCGTCATCGAAAAGCTCGGCTCCGCCGTGAAGGGCTACAGGGAAGGCCAGCGCGTCATCGCGGGCGCCATCACGCCATCGGGCCATTCCAATGCCTGCCAGTGCGGCTGCGGCTCGCAGGACGGGGCGGGCACGGCGCATGGATGGAAGCCGCTGGGCGGCTGGCGCTTCGGCAACACCATCGACGGTTGCCAGGCGGAATACCTGCTGGTGCCCGACGCCATGGTGAACCTGGCGCCGGTGCCCGATGGGCTGACGGACGAGCAGGTGCTGATGTGCCCCGACATCATGTCCACGGGCTTCGGCGGCGCCGAGAGCGGCAGCATCCGCATCGGCGACACGGTTGCGGTCTTCGCCCAGGGGCCGATCGGGCTCTGCGCCACGGCGGGTGCGAAGCTGATGGGGGCGACGACGATCATCGCCGTGGACCGCGTGCCCGCGCGGCTGGAGGTCGCGCGGAAGATGGGCGCGAACCACGTGGTGGATTTCTCGCAGGAGGATCCGGTCGAGGCGATCCGGCGCATCACGGATGGCCGGGGCGTGGATGTCTCGATCGAGGCGCTCGGCCTGCAGGCGACCTTCGAGGCGGCGCTGCGCGTGCTGCGGCCGGGGGGCACGCTGTCCTCGCTCGGCGTCTATTCGGGCGACCTGAAGATCCCGCTCGATGCCTTCCTCGCGGGGCTTGGCGACCACACCATCCGCACGACGCTCTGCCCCGGCGGCAAGGAGCGGATGCGGCGGCTGATGAGCGTGATCGCGAGCGGGCGCGTGGACCTGAAGCCGCTGGTGACGCACCGCTTCGGCCTGGACCGGATCGTCGAGGCCTATGACCTCTTCAGCCATCAGCGGGACGGGGTGATGAAGGTGGCGATCACGCCGTAGGGGGATTTGCCCCCACCCCAGGGCAAACGCTTCGCGTTTACCCTGCCCTCCCCCGTTCGCTCCGCTCACAGGGGAGGGAGAGGCTCCCTCCCCTGCGGAGCGGGGGAGGGCTGGGGTGGGGGCCTCTGCCTCTACGTCCCCCGCTGCAGCAGCGCGATCACCGCGCGTTGCCAGGCTTCCCACGCCGCA
>JAYRQX010000099.1:0-3918 GCA_041910415.1 Acetobacteraceae bacterium
CCGCGCGCATCGGCGCCACCGCGGCCGCCGGCGATGTCGCGAACGAGGCGGATGTAACCTCCGCGCTGGATGCGGCCTGCGCGCTCGGCCCGTTGCGGCTCGCCGTGAATTGCGCGGGCGTCGCGCCCGCCGCGCGTATCGTCGGACGCAGCGGCGCGCATGACCTGGCGCTCTTCGAACGCACGCTCCGCGTGAACCTGACCGGCACCTTCAACGTGCTGCGCCTCGCCGCGCAGCGCATGCAGGCGCTGGACCCCGCGGGCGCAGATGGCGAACGCGGCCTCATCGTCAACACGGCCTCCATCGCGGCCGAGGACGGGCAGGTCGGGCAATGCGCCTATGCGGCGTCCAAGGCCGGTGTCGTCGGGCTGACGCTGCCCGCGGCGCGGGAGCTCGCGCGCAGCGCCATCCGCGTCGTCACCGTCATGCCCGGGCTCTTCGAGACGCCGATGCTCGCCGGGCTGCCGGAGGCCGCACAGGCCGCGATCCGGGCGCTGCCGCTGTTCCCCGCGCGGCTCGGCCAGCCCGCGGAGTTCGCGCGATTCATCCTCGCCATCGCGGCGAATCCGCTGCTCAACGGCACCGCCCTGCGGCTCGATTCGGCGCTCCGCCTGCCGCCCTGATTGCGAAGCGCGCCAGCGAAGGATTGCGCTCTCACGTGCGCGTGATGGGATTGCGCGTCGCGCCGGGCAGTCTCTGCGCTCCGTGCTGGCGTCCGGCCGGGCCGCGATGCCGCACCGCGCTCTGCCGCGCGCGGGCGGCCCGATCGTTGGTGGCTGCTGCCGCATGACCCGCCTGGCCAGGGCTGCCCCAGGACATTCGGGGCCTTTCCGTAGAGGGGCGTTGCATCGGCGCCGCGCGCGCCGTATAGGAGGTCGCACATTCGCTTTCCGCTCGTACGGGGGGTGGCCTTGCAAGGGGCCGCCTTTTTTGTTGCTTGTCCGACTCTGCCACGCCGGCCGCCGACCTGCCGCAGCATGAGGGCCTCGAGGCCCGCATCGCCGACGCCATCCTGCCCGCCCTGACGGGGCTGGGCTATGAGCTCGTCCGCGTGCAGGTGAGCGGCAAGGAACGGCCCGTCGTGCAGATCATGGCCGACCGCGCGGACGAGGCGCCCTTCACCGTCGATGACTGCGAGCGCATCAGCCACACCGTCGGCGCCGTGCTGGATGTCGAGGACCCCATCAAGGGCGAGTGGACCCTGGAAGTCTCGTCCGCCGGCATCGATCGGCCGCTGACACGAACAAAAGACTGGAACCGCTATGCGGGCCATGTCGCGACGCTGGAGCTGAACATCCCGCTCGAAGGCCGCCGCCGCTTCAAGGGCATCGCGCTGGGCGCGGATGCAGAGGCGGTGCGCATGAAGCTGGAAGACGGCACCGACATCGCCTTCCCGCGATCGAACATCCGCCGCGCCAAGCTGGTGCTGACCGATGCGCTGATCGCGGCGACGGCCGGCCCGCAGACCGAGATTGACGACACCGAAGATGCGCCCGCGCCGAAGCCCCGCGCGCGCAAGCCGAACAAGAAGCACTAGGAGAGACCGATGGCCATCGACGTCGCCATTGCCCGCCCGGAATTGCTGCAGGTCGCCGATGCGGTCGCGCGCGAGAAGATGATCGAGCGCGAGGAGGTGCTCGAGGCGATGGAGCAGGCCATCCAGAAGGCCGGCCGTGCCAAGTACGGCGCCGAGAAGGACATCCGCGCGGTGATCGACCGCCGCACCGGCGAGGTGAAGCTCTCCCGCTGGACCGAGGTGGTGGATGCCGAGCCCGTGGAGAACGAGGCGACGCAGATCCCGCTGCGCATCGCGCTGAAGTTCAAGCCGGAGATCAAGGCCGGCGAGCACATCGTGGACCCGCTGCCGCCGATCGATTTCGGCCGCATCGCGGCGCAGACGGCCAAGCAGGTCATCGTGCAGCGCGTGCGCGAGGTCGAGCGCAAGAAGCAGTTCGACGAATACAAGGACCGCGTGGGCGAGGTGCTGAACGGCATCGTCAAGCGCACCGAGTACGGCAACCTCATGGTCGATCTCGGCCGCGCAGAGGCCCTGCTGCGCCGCGACGAGACCATCCCCCGCGAGGCTTTTCGGAATGGCGACCGCGTCCGCGCCTATATCTACGACGTGCGCGAGGAGCAGCGCGGGCCGCAGATCTTCCTGAGCCGCACCCATCCGGGCTTCCTGGCGAAACTCTTCGCGCAGGAAGTGCCGGAAATCTATGACGGCATCATCGAGATCAAGGCGGTCGCCCGCGACCCCGGCAGCCGCGCCAAGATGGCGGTCATCAGCAAGTACAGCTCGATCGATCCGGTCGGCGCCTGCGTCGGCATGCGCGGATCGCGCGTGCAGGCCGTCGTCGCCGAACTCCAGGGCGAGAAGATCGACATCATCCCCTGGTCGCCCGACCCCGCGACCTTCATCGTCAACTCGCTGGCGCCGGCCGAGGTCTCCAAGGTCGTGCTCGACGACGACAACCGGCGTTGCGAGGTGGTCGTCCCCGACGACCAGCTCAGCCTCGCCATCGGCCGTCGCGGCCAGAACGTCCGCCTGGCCTCGCAGCTCACGCGCTACGACATCGACATCCTGACGGATGCCGAGGAGAGCGAGCGCCGCCAGGAGCAGTTCCGCAAGTCCACCGGCCTGTTCGTCGAGGCGCTCGACGTGGACGACGTCATCGCCGGCCTGCTGGTTGCCGAAGGCTTTGCCTCCATCGAGGACCTCGTCGCCGTGGACGACGAGGAACTCGCGAACATCGAGGGCTTCGACGAGAACGTCGCCGCCGAACTCAAGCGTCGCGCCCAGGCCTTCATCGAGAAGCGCGACGCCGAGCTCGACGAGAAGCGGCGCGAGATGGGCGTGGATGACGTGCTCGCCGAACTCGGCGGCTTCACGCCGGCCATGATGGTGACGCTGGGCGAGAAGGGCGTGAAATCCCTCGAGGACCTGGCCGACCTCGCCGGCGACGAGCTCGTGGAAATCCTCGGCGCCGAGGCGCTGGACGAGGAGACCGCGAACGCCATCGTCATGGCCGCCCGCCGCCAGGCCGGCTGGTTCGGCGACGAGGCGGAGGAGGAGACGGGCGACGGGCAGCAGGGCTGACATCGCGCCGGAGGCCGAGGAGGCGGAGGAGCCCGAGAAGGGTCCGCTCCGCCGCTGCATCGTCACGCGCGAGCGCGCGGCGAAGGAGGCGATGATCCGCTTCGTGGTCGGGCCCGGCAGGGAACTCGTGCCGGACCTCGACGCATCCCTGCCCGGCCGGGGTTTGTGGTTGAGCGCATCCCGCGATGTGCTAGAACGCGCGGCCAGGAGCGGGGCTTTTGCTAGAGCCGCGCGCTCCCCGGTGCAGTTGCCACCCGACCTTCTCGTCCGGATCGAGGATGCGCTCAGGCGGCGCATCCGGGACCGGATCGGTTTCGCCCGCCGGGCGGGACAGGCTGTGGCCGGATGGCAGGCCGTGAAGGAATGGCTCGCCGGCGGCCGCGCCGCCCTCCTCGTGGAGGCGGCGGATGGCAGCCGGGCGGAGCGAGAGCGGCTTCTCGGGGCCCGCGACGTGCCTGTGGTGACGCCGCTCTCCGCCGCGGAACTGGGCGGGGTGTTCGGGCGGGACCACGCGGTGCATGTGGCGCTGGCGGCGGGACGACTGGCGGAGACCCTCCGCACCGATGCGGGCCGGCTGGCCGGCATGCGTGGCGAGGGAAGCGTTTAGGGACTAAAGGGGTCGCGGACTTCCGGCGGCCTTCGTGATGTTGACGGGATCGGATCAGAAGCGCGGATGAGCGACCAGAACGAGCAGGACGCGGGCAAGACCAGGCTGAGCCTCAGGCCCGGCGGACGCCTCGAGCTTGGCAAGACCGTGGACGCGGGCAGCGTCCGCCAGTCCTTCAGCCATGGCCGGAGCAAGACCGTCCAGGTCGAGG
>JAYRQX010000100.1:0-3933 GCA_041910415.1 Acetobacteraceae bacterium
CCCCCCCCCCCCCCTTGGCTGCTCTCTGGCTAGTCCATGCGGATGTTCGCCGCGCGCACGACCTCGCGCCACTTGGCGATATCGGCTTCGAGGAAGCGGCGGAACTCGGCGGGCGGCATGCCGACCGGGACCAGGCCCTGGTCGAGCAGCCTCTGGCGCAGGCCCGGATCGTCCAGCGCACGGCGCAGCGCGCCATAGACCGCCTCGGTGATCCGGGGCGGCAGGCCGGCGGGACCGAACAGGCCGTGCCAGGCCGCGACATCGAAGTCGGGTACGCCCTGCTCCTCGACCGTCGGCACCTCGGGCGTCCATTCCAGGCGGCGGTTCGAGGTGGTGGCCAGGGCACGCAGCCGACCTTCCCGCACGAAGGGCAGCACCGCCGTCACCTGGTAGACCAGCATCGGCACCTGGCCCGCGATGACATCGGTGACGGCCTGGGCGCCGCTGCGATAGGGCACGTGCTCGATCCGGGCGCCGGTGCGCATTTTCAGCAGCTCGCCGGCGAGGTGGCTGGAGGTGCCGTTGCCTGCCGAGGCGTAGTGCACGCCGCCGCGCTGCTGCGACCATTCGATGAACGCGCCGAGCGTCTGCGCCGGCACCTGCGGATTCACGACCAGGAGGTTCGGCGCGTTGGTCACCTGCGAGATGTGGGTGAAGTCGCGCAGCGGATCATAGGGCAGGCGCGGTATCAGCGACACGATCACCGAATGCGAGGCGACGGCGCCCATCAGCAGCGAATAGCCATCCGGGGGCGCTTTCGCGATGATCTCGCTGCCGACCGCGCCGCTGGCGCCGACCCGGTTCTCCACGACGATCGGCTGGCCCAGGGTCTCGGCCATGTGGGGCGTGACGATCCGCGTCATGATGTCGGTGCTGGTGCCTGCGCCGTAGGGTACGATGAGCCGGATCGGCCGATCGGGCCAATGGCCGGACTGGGCGATGGCGCCGACCGGCAGGGCGGCCGCGGCGGAGCCCAGCAGGAGACGGCGCGAACAGGCGCGGCGCCAGGGGGTGGCGGGACCAGACATGGGACAGTTCCTCCTACGGTCTCGGCGATACCGCCGGCATTTAGAATGCATTATACCTGAATGAAAAGGGCTCGCGAAGGGAGGGATTGGCCTCATTCGCGCTCGGAATGGCGCCACTTGCGGCGAAGCACCGACTCGCGGGCTCTGGCAGGTCTCATCGAAGATTTAATAGAATGCATGATGCTTTTCATATTGACGGCCCGGCGCAGCGGCGGAATTATCGCGCCGTCCAACAAAGCAGGTCCCGCCCGCACCTCCGGCGGTGCGGGGCTGAGGCCACAGAACCCAAGCCGCCACATGGCGGCGCGAAGAGGAAGCGGAACCATGCAGATGACGCGGTCGCAGTTCCTGTCGCTGCTGTCGGCCGGGGGGCTGACGCGCCTCTCCGCCCCGGCACGCGCGCAGGACGCCAGCCCTGGCATCGACGCGGCCAGCAAGACGGTCACGGTCGGCGGCTTCACGCCCATCACCGGCCCGGTGCCGTTCTATGGGATCCTCACCCGCGCCGCGGATTCCTTCTTTCGCCACCTGAACGAGAATGGCGGCATCCGCGGCTGGAAGGTCCAGTACGTCACCATGGACGATGGCTACGAGCCGTCGCGGAGCGTGGCCGTGACACGCCGCCTCGTCGAGGAGCACCGGATCTTCTCCCTGGTCGCCGCCGTCGGCACGGCGACGAACGTCGCCGTGATTCCCTATGCGCGCGAACAGGGCCTGCCGATGATCGGGCCGATCGGCGGCGCCTCCGCCTTCTTCACGGAGCGCAACGTCTTCCCGCTGCTGCCCGATTATGGCTGGTCGGCCGCGGCGAACGCCGAATACGCGCTCGGCGATCTGCGTATCCGCCGCCTGGCGCTGCTGTGGGAGAACGACGAGCTCGGCCGGTCGGCCAAGCGCGGCTTCGACAAATACATGACGGCGCGCAACATCGAGCCGGCGGAGTCGCAGCCCTTCGACGTGCGCGCCACCGACTTCACGCCGCAGATCCGCCGCCTCGCGAACGCGCAGGCCGAAGGCGTGATCATGTTCGGCTCCAACGCCAACCTCGCCGCCGCCCTGCGCGCGGCGGACCGCGCCGGCTTCCGCTCCACCTGGTTCGCGCCCTTCTTCACGGCCGACCCCTCCACCGTCCGCCTGGCGGGCGACCTGCTGAACGGGACCTACTTCTCCTCCTGGCTGCTTCCGGTCGGCGGTGACGAACCCCAGGTCAGGGCCTATCGCGAATCCGCTGCGCGTTTCGCGCCCAACGATCCGATCGGCGTCTTCGGCCTCAATGGCTGGAGCAACGCCGCGCTCTTCGCGGTCGGCTTCGACAAGCTGCTCGAAAGCGGCCGTCCCCTGACGCGGGCCAACCTGATCGACGCCATGGAGACCCTGACCGACGCCGCCGTCGGCGGCGCCCGCAACGTCACCTTCAAGCCCGGCGACCATCGCGGCACGCGGCAGGAAGGCATCATCCGCGCCGAGAACGGTGCATTCAGGCTGGTGCGCGAGTTCCGGCCCTACCCGGCCGCCGCCTTCGACATGCCGGCCTGAACGAGGACCTTGCAGGCACGATGACGATGATTCCGATCAGTGCGAGCCCTCGGCTCGAGGGCCGGGTCGCTCTTGTGACCGGTGCGACGGGCGGCATCGGCCGCGCCGTCTGCGCCACCCTGGCCGCAGCCGGCGCGAAGGTGGTCGCGACCGACCTGAATGAGGACCGCGCCTGGCTCGACGCCACGCCGGGCGTCACCTTCGAACGCTACGACGTCACCTCGCGCGCCGACACCGACGCCGACCTGGACCGCGTGATCGCGGCGCATGGCAAGCTCGACATCCTGGTCCTCTGCGCCGGCAGCATCGCCCGCACGCCGCTCGCCGAGAGCGAGGACGATGAATGGCGCTCGATCCTGGACGTGAACGTGATGGGCGTCGTCAATCCGCTGCGCAAGGCCTATCCGCTGATGGTGGCGCAGGGCGGCGGCAAGATCGTCGCGCTGGGCTCGATCGCCGCGAAGATTGGCGGCGTGGCGGCCGGGCCGGCCTATGTCGCCGCCAAGTCGGCGGTGCACGGCGTGATGAAATGGGTCGCCAAGTCCGGCGCACCGCACGGCGTCTTCGCCAATACGGTCGCGCCCGGGCCGGTGGAGACGCCGATGTGGCAGACCGTCACCGGCCGCGCGCCGCCCTCGGCCCATGGGAGCGTGCCCCTCGGCCGCTTCGGCCAGCCCGAGGACATCGCGCAGGCCATCCTCTTCCTTGCGTCGCCGGCGTCGAACTGGATCACGGGAACGGTCCTCGACGTGAACGGCGGCATGTTGATGGACTGACGCCATGGCGACGGAACGGATCGGCTTCATCGGCCTTGGCGTCATGGGCGGCCCCATGTGCCGCAACGTCGCGACCAGGCATGGCGGGGAGGTGCGCGCCTTCGACCTGAGCGAGGGTGCGCGCGCGGCGTTGCAGGACAGCCGCGCGGCGCTGGTGCCGGACGTGACGTCGGCGGTGGAGGGCGTGGACATCCTGTTCCTCTCCCTGCCCGGGGCGAAGCAGGTCGAGGCGGTCTGCGCGGCGCTGCCGGCGATCGGCAGGCCGGGCCTGCTGGTCGTCGATCTCAGCACCACGACGGTCGCTTCGGCGCGCCGCACGGCGGCGGCGCTGCAGGCAGCGGGCATGGCCTTCGCGGATGCGCCGGTCGCGCGCACGCGCGAAGCCGCGATCCGCGGCGAGCTCAGCATCATGGTCGGCGCGGATGACGCGATCTTCGCGCGGATCAGGCCGCTGCTCGGTCACATGGGCACCGATGTCACGCATTGCGGCGGCATCGGCACCGGCCAGGCGGTGAAGCTGATCAACAACGCCCTGGTGTTCGAGCACACCGCCGCGCTCGCGGAGATGATGGCGATCGGGGAACGGGCGGGGG
>JAYRQX010000101.1:0-6338 GCA_041910415.1 Acetobacteraceae bacterium
CGCGCGGCGGCCAGCCGTCGAATCCGATGAAGACGCCGATGGCGCGGTCGTCGCCGCCGCGCCGGTCGAGCCGCGCCGCGGGCGGCCCCTGGTCCACCCGCCAGCGCCAGGTGAGGCAGGTCGCCTGGCCCCGCACCTGGTGCCACAGGAAGCTGCCCTGTCCGTCGCGCGCGGTGACGCGCAGCCCGCCATCGGGCAGGTGTTCCCAATGGGCCGGCGGGATGCCGCGCCACAGGCCGAGGGACCAGCCGGCCCGGCCGAGGACGATGCTCTCGCTTCCGGCCGGCGCCGGCAGCAGCAGCGCGGCCAGCCATGCGATGGCCAGGCAGGGCCGGGACCTCATGCGGGCCGTGCCAGCCGGTAGAGGCGATGGGTGCGCAAGGGGTGGCCTTCCCGCAGCTTCGGATGGTCGAACACCCCGTCCTGCCGCATGCCAAGCTTCTCCATTAGGCGCTGCGAGGGCAGGTTGCCCGGCACCGTGAAGGCGACGATCTCGGCCAGGCCCAGCGTGCCGAAGCCGAAGGCCAGCGAAAGCCGCGCGGCCTCCTCGGCATGGCCGCGGCGCTGGAACGGCGTGGCGATGCGCCACAGCACTTCGACCGCCGGGGTGAAGCGCTCCTCGAAGCCCACGGTCATCAGCCCGACCATGCCGATGAAGGATGCGCCGCCCTTCTCCTCCACGGCCCAGGGGCCCCAGCCGTACCGAGCGAAATGCGCGGCGATACGCCCGGCGCCGGCGTCGCTCTCGGCGCCGGTGAGCGTCGCCGGGAAATGCCGCATCACCGCCGGGTCGGCGTTCATGGCTGCGAAGGACGCGAGATCCCCGGCGCGCCAGGGGCGGAGCCGCAGGCGCGCGCCCTCGATCGACGGGAAGGGCTCAGCGGGCAGGGGTGGTCCTCGGCGGGGACGCGGCGTTGAAGGCGTTGCGGAGCTGGTCATGCAGGGCGCGGGCTTCCGGCGCGCCGCCCTGGCCGACATAGACGAAGAACATGGCAAGCTGGCGCTGCGCGACGCAGCGGATGGTGACGCCGTCATTCGGGCGGAAGCCCCAGGCGCCGTTGGCATCGCGTTGCATCTGGAACCCCGCGCGCTCGACCGCCGTGGCGGCGGCGGTGACGCATTGCTCCTGCGTCATGGTGACGGTCTCCCAGCCATTGTTCATGCCGGCCGCCCGCGCGTCGGCGGGCAGCGCGAGCGCGGCGCCGCAGGCCAGGGCCGCCATCAGGATGCGCATCATCGGAATCCCCATGTGTCAGGAAAAACTCATATCGCGCCGACGCCGCCCGGGGGAAGGGCAGCGCCCGGCTTGCCTCGGACCGCGAAGCGGGCGAAGGCTGCGCTGCGGCCAGAGGGGGTACGACGATGCTGCTCGACGATGTGGATGCGCTTGCGCAGTTGATTCCCGATGGTGCGCTTCTCGCCATGCCGCCCGACACCTCGCTCCCCTCCGTCGCGCTCGCCAAGGCGCTGATCCGGCGCGGGGCCAGGGGGTTGCGCCTGCTCGGCGTTCCCGTCTCGGGTTTCGCGACCGACATCCTGATCGGCGCGGGCTGCGTCGCCGAGATCGAGACCAGCGCGGTGTCGCTGGGCGAGGCCGGCTTCGCGCCGCGCTTCTCGGCCGCGCTCAGGGCCGGGACGATCGCGGTGCGGGATGCGACCTGCCCGGCCATCCACACCATGCTGCAGGCGAGCGAGAAGGGCGTACCCTTCATGCCGCTGCGCGGGATCATCGGCAGTGACATCCTGGCACATCGCCCGGACTGGAAGGTGGTGCCCAACCCCTTCGCGGCCGCGGGCGAGGATCCGATCGTGCTGCTGCCCGCGATGACGCCCGATGTCGCGGTCTTCCACGCGGCCATGGCGGACGAGGAGGGCAATGTCTGGGTCGGCCGCCGGCGCGAATGCGCGACCATCGCCCATGCATCGAAGCGCACGCTGGTGACGGTGGAACGGGTGGTGAAGGGCAGCTTCCTCGAGGACGAGCGCCTCGCCGCCGGCGCGATCGGCGCGATCTATGTGGATGGCATCGCGATCGCCGAGCGCGGCGCGCATCCCTCGGCGCTGCTGGACGAATACGCTTTCGACAGCGCCTATATCGGCGAATACGCGCGCATGGCGAAGACGGCGGAGGGCTTTGCGTCCTGGGCCCTGGACCATGTCTTCGGCGGGCCCTCGGCGAAGGCGGCGGCGGCATGAGCGACGTACGGACGGAAGAGCGACTCGCCGTCGCGCTCGCGAAGCTGATTCTCGATCCCTCGGCGCCGCCGGCACGGCACGTCGCGGTGGGCGCGGCCTCGCCCATCCCGGCGGCGGCCTGCTGGCTGGTGAGGACGCTCGGGCACCCCGTGCGGATCTCCCTGCTGCAGGCGCGCACGCGCAACCCCTTCACGGAAGGCACGCGCGAGCTCTTCGACCTCACGGGTCAGGGGCGGATCGACCTGTTCTTCCTGGGCGGCGGGCAGATCGACGGGCAGGCCAACCTGAACCTGGTCGGCACCGGCGCATGGCCAGGCCGGGATGTCCGCTTTCCCGGCAGCTTCGGCAGCGCCTTCATGTACCTCATGACCCCGCGCACCATCCTGTTCCGCGAGGAACATTCCGCCCGTGTGCTGGTCGAGAGGGTGGATCATGTTTCCGCGCCTGGCGTCTCGCCGCCGGGCGTCTTCCGCCGCGGCACCGCCCAGGCGCTGGTCACCGGGAAATGCGTCTTCCGCTTCCACCCGGACCGCGCGCGCTTCTCGCTGGAGAGCGTGGCGCCGGGCGAGACGGTGGCGGGCATCCGCGCGTCGACGGGCTTTGCCTTCGACGCGACGGAGGCCGTGCCCGAGACGCCCGGACCCACGGCCGAGGAACTGGCGCTGCTGCGCGGGCCGGTCTGCGACGAGATGGTGGGCACCTACCCTGAATTCTGCGCCCGCGTCTGGGGCCGTCGCGCGGCCGCCTGAGACCTGCGGCGCGGTTCGACAAACGCCGCTGCCTGACGCATTGTCCGCGCCTCTTCTGCCGGAACTTCGAAAATGAACGACGCAACGATGGAAACGAAAGGCCTCGCCACCTCGCCCGGCGCGCTCGCTGGCCTGCGCGTGGTGGATCTCACCCGCGTGCTCGGCGGCCCCTACTGCACCATGATCCTCTCGGACCATGGCGCCGAGGTCATCAAGCTCGAACCCCCGCAGGGCGACGAGGTGCGCGACTGGGGCCCGCCCTTCAACCAGGACGGCGACGCCAGCTATTTCGTCGGTGTGAACCGCAACAAGAAGAGCGTCGGGCTCGATCTCGCGAAACCCGAAGGCAAGGCGGTGCTGCTGAAGCTGCTCGAAGGCGCGGATGTGCTGGTCGAGAACTTCAAGCCGGGGTCCATGGAGAAGTGGGGCCTCGGCTACGACGATGTGCTCTCACAGAAATTCCCGCGCCTGATTCATTGCCGCGTCTCCGGCTTCGGGGCGGATGGGCCGCTCGGCGGCTTCCCCGGCTACGATGCGGTGCTGCAGGCGATGGTCGGGCTGATGTCCATCAACGGCACGGGCGATTCAGGCCCGACACGCCTCGGCAATCCCATCGTGGACATCGCGACGGGGTTGTTCGCGGCGATCGCGATCCTGATGGCCCTGCATGAACGGACGACGTCCGGCCGTGGCCAGTATTGCGACATGACGCTGCACGATTGCGGCATGGCGCTGCTGCATCCGCATGCCGCGAACTTCTTCCTCAGTGGCAAGCGGCCGGTGGCGACGGGCAACCCGCACCCGAATCTTGCGCCCTATTCCAAGTTCAGGACGAAGACCTGCGAGATCTTCGTCGCCGCCGGAAACGATCCGGCGTTCAGGAAGTTCTGCGACTTCCTCGGCATGCCGGACATGGCGCAGGATGCGCGCTTCGCCACCAATGGCCAGCGCGTCATCAACCGCGATGCGCTGACCGAGGCGCTGAACGCGCGCTTCGCCGACGAGGACGGGCATGAACTGACACGCCGCATGCTGGCCGCGGGCCTGCCTGCCGGCCCGGTGCTCCACGTGGACGAGGCGATGGCCGCCGCCCACACCGCGCATCGGCAGATGATCGCGGAGAGCGGCGCCTTCCGCGCGCTGAACACGCCGATCAAGCTGTCCCGCACGCCGGGCGGCGCGCGCTCCGCCCCCCCGCGCTTCAACCAGCATGGCCGGGAAGTGCTGCTGTCGCGCGGCTTCACGGAAGCCGAGATCGCCGCACTGGAAGGCCAGGGCGTGATCGTGGGCAGCCGGCGCAAATAGCGCCGCTCGCCAGGGCGTGCATCGGCCGGCGCGCTGCGCGCCGACCGCCTTTCAGGCATTGCCCGGCATCCACCGCGGACCGCGTGCCGTCGCTCTCCGTCCCCGCGCATCTCGATGCGGCGATGGGACAGGCCTGGCTCGCCGGGCGGCGACACATGAGCGCGCCGGTGGCCGCCGCATGTCCGCATCTTCGCCATGTCGAGAGCGGCATGACCGCGGAGCAGTGCGCTGTCGTGATGATCCGTCTGCCCTGCTGATCGCTCGCGGCGATTGACCTGCCGCAAGGCGGAGCATTAGGGACTTGCCGGATAGCGCGACCCGAACGGGGCTGCGCGGGCCGGAGGCACCGCGGCGATCGCCTCGCCCGCCTGCCCCGATGCGAGAGGACTGCCATGACCCCGCGTGTGCCGATCGTCTCCGACTTCCTGGACTATGCCGTGGATGCGACGCAGCGCAGCGTCCTCTACTGGGACACGCTGCGCCAGCGCGGCAACGAGTACATCCGGCATGAGATGGCGGGCAAGCCGCCGCTGCTGAAGTTCGACCACGAGTTGCTGCTCGATGCCCGTGGCTTCGCCGAGCATCCCTGCAACTACGCATTGCTGCGCATCCTGCCGCGTCCGGGCGACCTGCCCACCGACACGGCGCTGCGCCCCTTCGTCGTGGTGGACCCGCGCGCCGGCCACGGTCCGGGCATCGGCGGCTTCAAGGAGGACAGCGAGGTCGGCAATGCCCTCGCGCTCGGCCACCCCGTCTATTTCGTGACCTTCTTCCCCGAGCCCGTGCCTGGCCAGATCCTGCTCGACATCATGCGCGCCGAGGCGCGCTTCCTCGAACTCATCCGCGCGCGCCATCCGGATGCGCCGGGCGGCCCCTGCGTGATCGGCAACTGCCAGGCGGGCTGGGCCATCATGGGTCTCGCCGCGTTGCGGCCCGAACTGCCGGGGCCGATCCTCGTCGCCGGCTCGCCGCTCTCCTACTGGGCCGGTGCGTCCGGGCTCAATCCCATGCGCTACACGGGCGGGCTGCTCGGCGGCAGCTGGATGACGCATCTGATGAGCGACATGGGGGCCGGGCGCTTCGATGGCGCCAACCTGGTGCTGAACTTCGAGGGCCTTAACCCCGGCAACACCTGGTGGGCCAAATACTACAACCTGCTCGACAAGGCCGACACGGAGCCCGCGCGCTTCCTGGAGTTCGAGCGCTGGTGGGGCGGCTTCTTCCTGATGAACCGGGAGGAGATCACCGCGATCGTCGACGAGCTCTTCGTCGGCAACAAGCTCGCGCGCGGGGAGGTCGTCTCGAAGGACGGCAGGCAACGGCTCGACCTTCGCGCCATCCGCTCGCCGATCTGCGTGCTGTGTTCCTGGGGCGACGACATCACGCCGCCGCAGCAGGCGCTGAACTGGATCCTCGACCTCTACGCCTCGGACGACGACCTGATCGCGCAGGGGCAGACCATCGTCTACTGCGTGCACCCGAATGTCGGGCATCTCGGCATCTTCGTCTCGGGCTCGGTCGCGAGGAAGGAGCATGCCGGCTTCGTCGAACTGCTCGACCTGATCGAGCGACTGCCGCCCGGCCTGTATGAAATGAAGATCGAGGACAAGCGCCCGGAGATGCGCGGCGCCGCCTTGATCCCGGACCGCTACGTCACGCGTTTCGAGCTGCGCACCCTGGCGGAACTGCAAGCGCTTTGCGGCGATCGCGACGACGAGAAGCCGTTCGAGGTGGTACGCCGCGTGTCCGAGGTGAATGCGGGGCTGTACCAGCAGATGCTGGCGCCCGCCGTGCGCGCGATGGCGAACGAGACGGTGGCCAAGGCGCGGTTGTCGCTCCATCCGCTGCGCATGCAGCGCTGGGCGCTCTCGGACCTCAACCCCTTCATGTGGCCCATGGCGGCGATGGCCGAGCTGGTGCGCGCGCAGCGCCGCCGCTGCGAGGACGACAACCCCTTCCGCGACGCCGAACGCCAGGCCGCGAAGGCGGTGGAGCAGGGTCTCGAGGCCGTCGCCCAGACGCGCGACAAGCTCTCGGAGCAGATTTTCCGCGCTGTCTATGACAACGAGGCCGCGCGCGCCGCGGCAG
>JAYRQX010000102.1:0-2228 GCA_041910415.1 Acetobacteraceae bacterium
CCCTATCGCGGCGGCGGGCCGGCCATCCTGGCGCTCGCGGCGGGCGATGTGGACGCGGTCTTCGTCACCATCGCCTCCGCCGCGCCGCAGCTCGCGGGCGGGCAGGTCAGGGGGCTCGGCGTCATGGCGACCGCGCGCATGCCAGGGCAGCCCGGCATCCCGACGATGCGCGAACAGGGGATCGACATCGTCGCCAACCATTGGTGGGGCATCCTCGGCCCCGCGCGCACGCCGGAGCCGATCGTGGCGCGCCTCGCCGAGGCGCTGGCCCAGGTGATGCGCCTGCCCGAGCTCGCCCCGCGGCTTGAGGCGCTGGCGGTCATCCCCCGCGCCGACGGACCCGCGCCCTTCGCGGAGCTGATCCGGCGCGACGTCACGCTCTATGGCGACATCGCCCGCGCCCAGGGCATCCGCGCGCAGTAGGCCATTGCCAAAACCGCCGGGCCTGCTGTGATGGCGGCCCGGACAACCAACAGGGGGATTCACAAGACATGTTCCGCAGCCTTCTCGCCGCCGGCACGCTCGCGGCATCGCTCGCCGCGGCGCCCGCCATGGCGCAGCAGCAGCCCGCCGCCGCCGACACCGTCGCGGCCATCCGCGCACGCGGCAACATCATCTGCGGCGTCTCGGTCAACGCGCCGGGCTTCGCCCTGCCGGACAGCCGCGGCCAGTTCCACGGCCTCGACGTCGACATGTGCCGCGCGCTGTCGGCGGCACTCTTCGGCGACACCAACCGCGTGCGCTACGTGCCGAACACCACGGTGCAGCGCTTCCCCATGCTGCAATCGGGCGAGATCGACATCCTCGTCCGCAACACCACCATCTCCATGGCGCGCGAGACGCAGCTCGGCCTCGCCTTCGCGGGGATCAATTTCTACGACGGGCAGGGCTTCATGGTCCGCCGCAGTTCCAACGTGACCTCGGCGCGGCAGCTCGATGGCGCCACCATCTGCGTGCAGCCCGGCACGACGACAGAGCTGAACCTGACCGACTACTTCCGCACCAACAACATGCGCTTCACGCCCGTGGTGATCGAGCAGGCCGAGGAAATCCGCGCCGCCTTCGTCGCCGGGCGCTGCGACGCCTACACCAACGACGCGTCGTCCCTGGCGTCCTTCCGCGCGACGCGCACAACGGACGCAAACGAGTTCATCCTTCTCCCGGAAATCATCTCGAAGGAGCCGCTCGGGCCGGCCGTGCGCGTCGGCGACTGGCGCTGGTTCAACATCGTGCGCTGGACGCTCTTCGCCCAGATCGCGGCCGAGGAATACGGCGTCACCAGCCGGAATGTCGAGGAGATGGCGCGCACCAGCAACAACCCCGACATCCAGCGCCTGCTGGGCCGCACGGGCGACCTCGGCCGCTCGCTCGGGCTGAACAACGACTGGGTCGTGCAGATCATCCGCCAGGTCGGCAATTACGGCGAGATGTATGAGCGCAACATCACGCCCATCGGCATTCCCCGCGGCGTGAACAACCTGTGGAACCGCGGCGGCCTGCAATACGCGCCGCCGATCCGCTGAGCAGGGCAGGGGCCGCCCGAAAAGGGGCGGCCCCGCCCGGTCACGCGACGTCGCGCAGCCTGGCGATCGTCGCCTTGTGGTTGTCCTGGGTCCAGACCTTGCCGCCCTCGATCTTCTGGACCTCCGACATGGACAGGAGCTTGTGCCGCCCGTCGGGGCTGTCCTGCTTCGTCAGCTTGATGGCGTCGCCCTCGACGTGATCCACCGTGCCGACATGGTTCCCGCAGGAGCCCACGACTTCCATGTGCTCCCGGATCTGATCCTTGCTGACCATGTGCCTTTCCTCCGTTCTGGGGCGGCGCTGCAACAGCGGAGGGCGGCGCGGGATGCCTGCGATCACGCGGATTGGAACAGCGCTCAGCCGCCGAAGAACAGGCGGATGAGCGCGGCGCGCTCGGCCGGGTCGCGGAGCGCATTGCCCATGAAGTTGCCGCGCACCTCGTCGTCGGGGGAGCGCAGCCAGCGCTCGAGCCGCCCGGCATCCCAGGACCCGCGCGTACGGCCCAGCGCCGGGGAATAGTCGAAGGCCGGATCCCCCGCGATCGGCCGTCCGGCGAGCCCGGCCAGGTTCGGCCCCGGTCCCGGCTCCGCGCCCGGCTCCCGCGCGTGGCAGGAGCGGCAGCGAGTCTCGAACACCGCCGCGCCGTCCTGCCCGCGGGATGGCGCCGCCCCTGCGATCAGCAGGAGAAGCCCGGCGAACAGGAC
>JAYRQX010000103.1:0-4071 GCA_041910415.1 Acetobacteraceae bacterium
ACCGGCACGCCAAGCCGTTGCTCCAGCCGCTGCGCCGCAAGCCGCGCCATCGCGTCCGTGGCGGCACCCGGAGGATAGGGAACCACCAGGCGGATCGGCCGTGTCGGCCAGGCGGCCTGCGCGGCCGCCGGACCGGCGCCCAGGTGGGTTGCGGCGAGGGTCGTCGCCATGAACGCGCGTCGTCTCATCATCCGCCTCCGCTCCTCTGACGCCCGGTCCTACCCACTGGCGGTGTTTCCGCCGCGGAACAGCTCCACCGTCTGCTGGTAGCGGTCGGGGCGCCCATGGATCACCGCGAATTCCAGCACGGCGCCCGCCGCATCCAGATACCGCCGCTCCAGGCGCAGGAGCGGCACGCCTGGCGGCACGCGCAGGCGTCGCGCGACGTCCTTCTCGGCCGGCACCGCCGTCACCGTCTGCCGCACGCGCTGCGCCCGCACGCTGCAGGAGGCCTCGAGGAGGTGAAGCAGGCGGCTCGTCCGCAGCGCACCGATCCAATCGGCCGGGAAGCGCGCCGCATGTTCCGCCCGCACATAGACCCGGGCGAAGGCATAGGGACCCGATTCCGCCGCGCGCAGCCAGGAAAAGCACGCGAGCTGCGCCCCGGCTTCCGCCGCGAAGTCGAGCGCGAGCCCGGGCTTCGACCTGGCGCGCAGCAATGTCATGGCGGCGCCTTGCAGGCTGCCGCGAAAGCCGCGGTCCACCATGTCTTCGAGCGACTGGGCGACCCAGTGCTGGCCTGCATCGTCCTGGCGCAGGACAAAGCTGCCCTTCCCGGCCTGGCGGCGCACGAGCCCCTGCTGCACGAGTTGCTGGAGCGCGGCGCGGATCGTGTGGCGGCTGACGGCGAACTCGCGCATCAGCGCGTCCTCGGTCGGAAGCTGGGCCGCGATCGGATAGGTTCCGCGCGCGATGCGCTCCTTCATCGTCAGGGAAATCCGGTGGTACGCGGGGACGGGATCGCGCTCCATCCGGCCGCCCGGCATTGCATGTCTGATCGGGGCGCCGTCTGGCATGGTTGCTCCTTGCTGTCCGATTGTACGTATGATTGGATGTCTTTGGAAGCCACCCCGCACCGGCGACGCGCCATGCGCCAAGCCAGAGGACCCGTCGCATGCTCGACCAGGTCGCCGTCCCCCGCCCCGAGACCGATGCCGGCCCGACGCGCCGACTTTCGGAATTCCTCGCGAATATCGGCCCGGACAGCGTCCCGCGCGAGGCGATCGAGGCCGCCAAGACCCTCGTGCTCGACCTGCTGGGCTGCACGCTGGGCGCCATGAGCACGCCGGAAGTCGCCATGGCCGCCGCCGTGGTCGAGGAGCTCGGCGGCCGGGCCGAGAGCAGCGCGATCGGCTTCCGCTTCCGGACCGCCTGCCACAACGCGGCCTATCTCAACGGCATCTCCTGCCATGTGATCGAGCTCGACGACACGCACCGCGACTCCATCACCCATGTCGGCGCGCCCGTCATTCCGGCAGCCCTCGCCATGGCGGAGCGCGAGGGCGCGAGCGGGCTCGACTTCCTGCTCTCGGTCGTCGCGGGCTACGAGGCCTGCCTGCGCGTCGCCAATGCGGTGCAGCCCTCGCACTGGCGGCGCGGCTATCTCTCCATGGGCACCTGCGGCACCTTCGGCGCCGCCGCGGCGGCCGCTCATCTGCGGCGGCTGGACGCGACGCGGCTGTCCGATGCGCTGGGACTCGCGGGCATCCAGGCGGCGGGGCTCAACAGCAGCATCTATGGCGATGGCGACATGGGAAAGCGCCTGTGCCCCGGACATGCCGCGAGCACGGGCATCCTCTCGGCACTGCTGGCCGAACGCGGCTTCACAGGCAGCCGGCGCATCATCGAACAGCGCAAGGGCTTCTGCGAATCGTTCGCCGACGAATACGATATCGGCCGCGTCACCGCGGGGCTCGGCACGGTGTGGGAGATCACGCGCACCAGCCTCAAGCCCTATTCCTGCTGCCGCTACAACCACGCGGCCATCGACGGGCTGCTCGACATCCTGCAGGCCGAGGCCGTCGCGGCGGGCGACATCGCGGGCGTCACCGTGCGCACCTACGACATCGCGGTGACCAACCGCCCGCACCGCGTCCAGCCGCCGACGCTGTTCGACGCCAAGATGAGCATCCCCTTCAGCCTCGCGGTGGCCGCCCATCGCCGCTCGGTCGCCGAGCACGATTTCACCGCGGACCTCCTCGCCGACACGACGCTGCAGGATTTCGCCAGCCGCGTACGGGTGGAGGCGGACGAGGCCATGTCGGCGGCCTTCCCGCGCGAATGGCCGGCCGAGGTGCAGGTCGCGCTGCGCGACGGTCGCGCCTTCTCCCGCCTCGTGCCCTTCCCCAAGGGCGAGCCGGAGGCGCCGATGAGCCAGGCCGAGATCGAGACCAAGTTCCGCGACCTCGCGCATGTCGCCATCACCGCGGAGGCGGCCGAGGAGGTCATCGCGCTGATGGGTACGCTCGACCGCGGCGCCGGCGTCGCGCCGATCCTGGACGCCATCACGCGCGGCCTGCTGGCCCGCTGAAGCAAGGAGACCGGGGCATGGTCCAACGTCGCGATCTCTACGGCACGCTCGGCATCGCCGGCGCGCTCGGCCTGGCCGGCCGCGAAGCGCTGGCCCAGGCGCAGCCGAACCAGGCACCGCCCGTCGCGCCCGCCGCCACGGGGCCGAGCAACCTCGAACGCATCCAGGCGCAACGGAAGCTCCGCATCGCCGTCGTCGCGAACCAGGAGCCCTACTTTCGAAAGGATCTGCGCACCGGCCAGTGGACGGGCTTCTGCCTTTCGATGGCGCGCGACATCGCCGAGGCGCTTGGCGTGGAGCTCGAGACCATCGAGAGCACCTGGGGCAACTCCGTGCTCGACCTGCAGGCCAACCGCATCGACATGGCCTTCGGCCTCAACCCCACGCCACGCCGGGCGCTGGTGATCGACTTCCCCCAGGCCATGTTCTTCAACGCGTCATCCCTGGTCGCGCGCCGCGGCTTCACCTTCCGCACCTGGGAGGAGCTGAACCGCCCCGAAGTGCGCATCGCCTTCGACATCGGCACCTCCCGCGAGACCATCGTGCGCCGCTTCGCGCCGCGCGCGACGCATATCGGATACCGCACCTCGCCGGAATGCGTGCTGTCCGTCACCTCGGGGCGGTCGGACGTCTTTGCCTGCTCGGTCTTCCTGGGCCTGGCCGCGCGGAAGCAGAACCCGAACCTCGGCGACTTCGTCATGCCGACGCCCGTGGTCCGCACCGTGACCACGGCCGCGATCCAGTACGACCGCGACGGCCGCTTCCGCCAGTTCATCAATGCCTGGGTGGAGTTCAACCGGGGCTCCGGCCAGGTGCGGGACTGGATCCTGGGCTCGCTCGGCGACATGGGCATCGAACGCAGCGACCTGCCGCCGGACCTGGAGTTCTGATGACGTCCTCCGCGATCGGCATCATCGGCTACGGCAGTTCCGTCTACGAGAAGACGCCGACCAGGGACGAGCTGGGCTATTTCGTCGAGGCTGGCAGTCTCGCGCTCGCCAGCGCGGGCCTCGGCTGGGACGTGGTGGATGGCCTGGCGACGAGTTCCACCACCATCCAGCCCGACAATTCCGTCACGACCGCCGAGCAGTTCGGCCTGACACTGTCCTGGGCCAGCGTGTCGAACGCCGGCGGCGCCGGCGCGCTGATCAACGTGCTGGATGCCGTCCGCGCCGTGGAAGCCGGCCGCGCGACGCGTGTGCTCTGCCTGGCCGGCGCCGCGCAGGACAGCGCCTTCTTCCGCACGCGGCTCGGTCGCTTCAACAACGCCTTCGGCGACTACCTGGCCCCGCACGGCTTCAGCGGCATGAACGGCCTGTTCGGTATCGTCCAGCGCAAGCACATGGAAACCTACGGCACCACGCGCGAACAGCTCGGCCGCATTGCCGTGGATCAGCGCGCCAATGCGCGGCTGAACGAGGCCGCACTGCTGCGCGGACCAATGACGATCGACGACTATCTGAACGCTCCCGTCGTCGCCGATCCGCTCGGCCTGTTCGACTGCGTCATGCCGTGCTCGGGCGCCGAGGCGATCCTGGTCG
>JAYRQX010000104.1:0-1823 GCA_041910415.1 Acetobacteraceae bacterium
CCAGGCCAGCGCGGCCAGCGCGGCGAGCAGCAGGCTGTAGTCCTCGGCGCTGCGCTCGACCAGGCCGCGGCCGAGCATGGCGCGCAGTGCCTGGACATGGACGATCCCGGCGGGCACGCTGAAACTGGCCGGCTGCCAGGCCGCCAGCGCCACCGGCAGGCGGAAGCGGATGTCATCGGGCAGCACGCTGGCGACCACCACCGGGCGGCCTTCGACCAGGGCCGCGAGCTTGTCGCCGCGGCCTTCGCGCAGCCAGCCGAGCACCGTGCCCAGGGGCGTGAATTCGATCGGCCCGCCGACGCTGTAGTCGATCAGGCCGGAGGGCGAGCCCTCTCGCCCCAGCGCCTGGGCCATCTGGTGGGCCAGCGGCGGGCGTTCGTCCTCGCTGCGGCAGCGCCGCTGGTGGATGCGGCGGACCACGCCGTCGGTATCCTCGCAGATCGCCAGCGAGGCGAGCTTCGCCTTGGGCGCGGCGTCGACGATTTCGGCCGCCAGCGGGCGCAGGCGTTGGCCCAGGCCGGGTGGCTGGCCGATCACCAGGGACGTGGCGGCATCCAGTGTGCGCAAGCCCTCGAGCAGCGGGGCATCGATGCCCTTGACCAGGAATTCATAGGAGCGGACCGGCAAAGGCACGGCAAGGCCGACCACGGCCGGCTTCGCCGTCGCGAGCCCTTTCAGCAGCGCGCCGACTTGGCGATGCCACAGGGCATAGGGTTCGGCGATCGCCTCAAATGAGATTTCGTCGACGCCGATCACCACCACGTCGCGCGGCAGCGGCTGGGCTTCGTAGCCGCGCAGCAGCCGCATCTGGAGGTCGTAGGCCGCCTGGTCCGCCGGACGCAGCCAGCGCAGCGACATCGCCGACAGCGCAAGCGCGCAGACCAGCAGGAAGCCGAGCAGGATGTCGCGGGGCAGCTTGGACATCGGCCAGTGGCGCCTGCCGCGCTAGACGCTCGGCCTTTGCTCGAAGCCGCCGAAGGCCGGTTCGCCGATCTCCACCGCGACGTGGTCCACGCTGGCGCCCGGCGGCCCCTGCCGCGCCCAGGCAATCATCGCCGCGACCCCCTCGGCGTTGCCGCAGATATTCGCTTCCACGCTGCCGTCATGACGGTTGCGCACCCAGCCGGCGACGCCCAGATGGGCCGCCTCGCGCGCCATCGAATAGCGGAAGCCGACCCCCTGCACGAGGCCGGTGATGATCAGGCGGCGGGATTCGTTCATGCTCCGCGCCTGCCTCGCGCCGCGAACGCAGGCCCCCGCCGCGCCGCCGGGCCGCCCCAAGGCGCGGCAGCCAAGACTTGGAGCGGGCAAAGCCCGCGAACCAACGTCACCCCTTCCCGCGGGGACGGGGCCGGGGGATGGGTGGTACCCGCCGCCGGGCCGCCCCAAGGCGCGGCAGCAGAAATGCGGAGCGGGCAAAGCCCGCGAACCGAAGTCACCCCCTTTCCCGGAAAGGGGGCCGGGGGGATTGTCGTGGGCATCGGGCCGCCCCAAGGCGCGGCAGCCAAAATCCGGAGCGGGCGCGGCCCGCGAACCACGGTCACCCCCTTCCTCGGGAAGGGGGCCGGGGGGAAGGGGGCCATCATGTATTCCAGATGCGGGGCGGCACGGCGGGAAGGCCGACCAATGCCGGCCGGAGGAGGTGCCAGAGGTCCGCGAACCAGCGCCGGGCGGCTTCCGAGGAATGGCCGAGGAAACGCGCCAGCAGCAGGCCGGGTGGCGCGGTGACGCCCCACTTCGCGCCAGTCTCGGCGGGGACGACGGATCGGCAGGCGGACAGCAATTCCGCCGGAACCTCGCCGGTGGCCGCCAGGGTGCCGCAG